>CAJNCO010000002.1:0-292280 GCA_905221305.1 bacterium | reverse complement strand
CACCATAGTCCGTACGGGATTCGAACCCGTGTTACCGCCGTGAAAAGGCGGTGTCTTAACCCCTTGACCAACGGACCTTGAGCTTTTCAACTCTTTCTATTATACCTACTTTTCCGCCTTTGTCAAGGACTTTTTTCAGTGAAGTTGATTTTTCTTTTCCTCACTAATTTAACCACTGCTTCTGTTCGTGCAGTGTGGGGAAACATATCGACCGACTGGATATACTTGAGATCATAGACTTTTACTAGTTTAACCAAATCTCGTGCCAAGGTAGAAACATTGCAGGATACATAGACCATTTTTTCTGAAACATAGGTCAGAATGGTATCCAGCAGCTTATCATCTAAGCCTGTACGAGGAGGATCGACTATAAGGGCATTTGCTCGGTAGCCATCACATTAGAACATAAAAAGAGAGGTTGAACCTCTCTAAATTTATTTTTCTTCACTCATTTTTGATTTTACTTCATCATAAGATAGTGCATGGGATTCCTCTTCTACGGTCTCAGGCATTTTACCTGTTTCGTAAAGAGATTTAATCTGTGTACTATCTAATGTTTCGTATTTCAACAATGCTTCTGCAATCAGTTTGTGGGTTTCACGATTTGATTGGATAATTTCAGCTGCTTTGTTTCGTGCCTCATTTAATAATGAACGAACTTCCTCATCAATCTCATAGGCTGTTTGTTCTGAAATTGATTTTTGAGGACTTTGTGCACCAAACATAGCATGATTACCTTCGTATTGAACTGGGCCAAGTTTTTCACTCATACCGTATTCAGTGACCATTGCACGCGCCATCTGTGTAGCTTGTTCAAAGTCATTTGAAGCTCCTGTCGTTTGGACATTAAAGATAATCTCTTCAGCTACACGACCACCCATCAAACCTGCTAATTGCTCTTTCATGTCTTCTTTAGATAGAAGCATTTGATCCTCTTTCGGAAGTGCAATCATGTAGCCACCTGCACGTCCACGTGGTACAATGGTAACTTTATGAACAACACGGGCATTTGACAAGACTAAACCAACAATGGTATGTCCAGCCTCATGATAAGCAACCAATTCACGTTCTCTTTGTGATACTGTTTTATCTTTCTTAGATGGTCCAGCAATCACTCTGTCCTCTGCCTCATCAATATCTGAAGCATCAATGATTGATTTGTTGCGACGAGCAGCAACCAAGGCCGCCTCATTTAGGACATTTTCCAAGTCAGCACCAACAAAACCTGGGGTTTGTTGAGCAACTAGTTTCAAATCAACATCGTCTGCGAGAGGTTTATTTTTAGCGTGAACTTTCAAGATTGCTTCACGACCTTTAACATCAGGGCGACCAACTAAGACTTTTCTATCAAAACGTCCTGGACGGAGAAGAGCTGGATCTAGAACATCTGAACGGTTTGTCGCAGCGATAACGATGATCCCTTCATTTCCCTCAAAACCATCCATTTCAATCAAGAGTTGGTTCAAGGTTTGTTCACGTTCATCATTTCCTCCACCAAGGCCGACACCACGTTGGCGACCAACAGCATCAATTTCATCGATAAAGATGATGGCTGGCGCTGCTTTTTTTGCATCCTCAAAAAGAGAACGAACGCGGCTTGCACCAACTCCGACAAACATTTCTACAAAGTCAGAACCTGAGATACTAAAGAATGGAACACCTGCTTCCCCAGCAACTGCCTTAGCAAGTAAGGTCTTGCCTGTTCCCGGAGGTCCCTCCAAAAGAACACCTGCAGGAATACGCGCACCAAGTTTTGTAAATCGTTTTGGATCTTTTAGGAATTCAACAACTTCTACTAATTCTTGTTTTTCTTCCTCGGCACCAGCAACATCCGAGAAACGTACCTTGATATCTTCTTTGTTTGCAGCTTTGGCCTTGCTACGTCCAAAACTCATTGGATTTCGGCCACTATTTCCTCCCATATTTCCCATCATAGAGAATAGGAAGAAGAAAAGAATAGCAAATGGCACAACAGAGACAAGGATATTGATCCACATACCGCTTGAACTCTCATGTTTGACTGTTACTTCTGCCTGATGTTCAGAAGCAAGTTTTTGCAATTCTGAAACTGTTGAATCAGACGGAAGAATAGTACTTGAGAATCTTTCTACTGTTGTAGCTGTAGGAGTGAAAAATTGAATTCCTGTTTCTTCTTTACTAGTCTTAGGATTTTTATAAACACCAGACACTTCAATGATACTGCCATTTGGCTGATAGGTTAATTCTTTTACATTGTCTGCTGTAATTTCTTTTACCAATTCTGTATAGTTAATTTTTTCGCTTCGCCCAGCAGTATTTCCAGAGTAAAAATACTGGAATCCTGTCACTAGGAAGAAGATAATTAACAAGTATAGAAATGGATTTCTAACTAAACCATTATTTTGTTTTTTCATTAAAGATAAATCTTTCTAATTTGAATAAACTTCTTCTTTCAATACTCCAACATAAGGAAGGTTACGATAATTTTCTTTATAATCTAGACCATAACCTACTACAAACTCATTTGGAATAGTAAAGCAAGTATAATCCGCTTCAATTTCAACAACACGTCCCTCTGGTTTGTCCAACAAAGTCGCGATTTTAACAGAAGCTGCTTCTCTTGCAATAAACATATCTCTCAAACTCTTCAAAGTTTGACCTGTATCGATGATATCCTCTACAAATAAAACATGTCTTCCTTTGATATTTTGAGTCACGTCTTGCTTGATATTGATGACACCACTACTTGCTGTTCCACCATGGTAACTAGATACCATCATGAAGTCCATCTCGATATGCGTATCAATATGTTTGACCAATTCAGCCATAAAAGGAATTGATCCTTTCAGAATTCCAATAAGAATTGGATTTTTCCCCTCATATTCTTTTGTTAGTTGCGCACCTAGCTTTTTAGCTGCTTCTGTAATTTCATCATGTGAAACGAGGATTTTTTTAATATCGTGTTCTAACATCTTTTTACCTATCTATTTTTTCTATATAAATCACAGTGTTCATTATATCATTTTTCGTGTTTTTACTCAAATCACTGGTCGCAATTCCTGAAATTGAGACAATTTCTCCAAATTGCTCAATAATAGGGGTTATTTTTCGTTTTTCAATAGGGATTTTTAAATCTATAAATAAGCGTCTCAGTTTCTTTCGATGACCATTCAGGATAATAACATCGCCAGGTTTTCGACATCTAATATGTACAGATGTTTCCCGTGAAACCGTTACTTTTTGAACAATATGCCCTTCAATAGGGATGCCAAAGGAAAATAAATAGCCCATATATCGAACTTGATTTTGATAGTGTAACACAAGTTCATCTTCCTTTTCATCAGCCTGTGGACTGATTTTGCAAACTCGAAAATTCTGATACTCTTTTATCAATTCATAGCCATTTTTTAGAGAGTGACGATACTGGCTTTTCGTTGCTAAAATCTGTCGAACTTCAGCAAACTGAGCCTTTGTCAGATTTAAGTCTGGGAATTGATTAAGATAGTTCTGGAGCAAGATTCCTTGAGTTTGTTGAGAGTATGAAAATAGCTCATTCAAATCTTCCACATCAATTTGTTTTGAAAGTTCCGTTATTGTTGCTTGGTAATCTGAAATTTCCCTTCCTAAATCTAAAAGGGCGGATTTAAGACGAGGATTTTCTTTTTCAAGCTCTGGTATATACCTATTCCGAATGCGATTGCGAAAATAGGTATTTTCCTGATTTGTTTGATCTTCGAAATGAAGAATTGGTGGAAAATCCTTTTTATGAAAATACAATAAGGGACGGATGATTTCAATATCATCAACTACTTGACTTTCTTTTATTCCTGTTAAATGACGTAGCCGACTTCCTCGAATCAAGCGCATCAAAATCGTTTCAACTTGATCATCTGCATGGTGGGCAGTAACCAAGGCAGTCGCTCCAACCTCTTTCATAATTTTCCTAAAAAAATCATAACGAAACTCTCGAGCACGCGCTTCTGAAAAGTCTCCTGAAAAGCTTGTGATATAAATAGGAAGTTCAGATGCATCAGCTAACTTCCTTAGTTCATTTTCCTCCCAGTCAGACTCACTTCTCTGCTTATGATTGACATGTGCTAAAATCAACTCAATTCCCAACTCATTTTGATAAGTAGACAATAGATGGAATAAAAACATTGAATCCAGTCCGCCAGACAAAGCTAACACGACTTTCGAATGTTTTTTGAAATACTCTTTTCGGAGAAAATGACTTAAAAAATCCTGGTCCCTCATTTTAGAACCTCATAAACATCCTTGGCTATCTTAGCAATGGTGTCATAGTCAGAATTTTTGGTGAAAATGGAAAGAACGAAAGGAGAATCTGTATAGACAATGGCAGTGTCATGTTTAAACTCATCGGCATCTCCAATTTTATGAGCTACCTTAACCGAAACACCTTTTGCGATTCGTTGGTTGTCAAAATCGGTCTTACCTAGAGACTCTAAGACAAAACCATTCTGATTATAAATAGCTTCCATGACTTTTCCAGCCATTTTTGAAGAAGTCAGTTTATCATTCACATCCCAATCTTCGCCCATAATGGTGGACATTTTTTCTTTGAAAGCTCCGTCAGATTGATTGGTCACGTAATAACCTAAAATATTATGAGCAACATTGTCAGACTCTTTTGTTACCTTAGTAATTAACTGTTGAAGACTGTATTCTTTGTTATCTTCTTTTTTAGGTAAGCTACCACTACCTTCTGATTTATAGGACCCAGGGAAACTATTTACTTCCGGGACATACTTGAAGCTACTGTCTAACGTATACTCTCCTTGATTGATCTTATCTTGAGCGTAATAAAGGTAGGCTAGTTTCAAGATGCTAGCTGCATAGAGTTTGCTGTCTTCATTCACCCCAGCCTCTTTACCTGTAGTCAGTTGTTTAACATAAATAGAATAATTTTCGTTCTGATAGTTGTTTGATAAAACTTCTTGAACCTTCTGGATGCGATTGTCTTCTTCCGAGACGAACTCTTTTGATACCCACCCAACTTGATCGATATGAAGAAATTCTTGTCCCTCAGCAAAGAGAGTTCTATCCACCGTTACAAGTTGATAAGGAGAGAGGGATGAAGAAATTTCTTTCGCACCATAGGGGCTGTTATAGATAACAAACCTCGGCTCCAACCATACTTGTCTATTTTGAGTTTGAACTTGACTTTGATCATAGACCAAACGCTTATCTGCAAGAATAAACTGGTGATTGTCTAATTTAAAAACAGGAACACCTTGTCTATTCAAACGCCATTCTACTATTTTAAAGGTGGTTTCAGGAGTCAATTTACCAGATTCTTTAACAAGATCCTCATTAGCATAGACTGCTGTTTCTCCATATACCATTGGGGATTCCAGAGTTTCCTTATAGTAGAATCCATAATCAGACTCAGTTAGATAATAAATTTCTTGCGAAGAGTAAGGAAGCTGTTTTTCTGTGCTAACTACTCTTGAGGTTATGATAAAAGCAGGTAGCAATAAAACTACTAAGAACTTACGCATTCTTCTCTTCCCTTTCTTCTTGTAATCGTAATAAATGGTTTTTAGTTGCCAATTCCTCTAATTTTTCATCTGATAAACTTAGAAATTGCTCAACAACTTCCAATAAATTTTCCATGACATTACCTCGGAAGCAAATCAGGAATTGTGTAAATTGCTTCTCGTTTCTTTGAGTAATAGTACTTGGCGCGTGCATACTTTGCTACATAGTCTTCATCTTTCAACTTTGCAGCAAAGGCGGATTCCTTATCCTTTTCGTCACTAAGAGTTTGGTACTGCTCTTTCAACTCTGTCAATTGCTGACGGCGTTGCAGTAACTGATCATAGCTTTGAGCCAAGTTATAAGTTGGTAAAATAAACAACAAGATCATCAAAATAAGGACCCAACCCATAAAACGATTTCGTTTTTGTCTCTCCTTCATCAGGTAACGACGACGTTGATGTTCATTTTGAATAAAAGAATTATTCATCTGTACAATATTTTTAGACATTTTCTTCTACCCGTGTTTCACTGAGAATTTCATACATGCCTGCTGCATCTTCTTTTTTTGTACTATCTTTCATCTCTAGTACTTTAACAAGTAACAACTTATTTCCAAAGCGAATTTCAACTTGGTCATCAACTTTCAAATCCGTTGAACTTTTGGCCAAGATTCCATTCACCTTGATTCTACCTTTATCTGCTACTTCTTTTGCGACTGTGCGGCGCTTAATAATTCGTGATACTTTTAAATACTTGTCTAATCTCATTTTTATTACCTCAAATTATTATTGTATCATTTTTATCCTTTTTATAGAAGAAAAATGTTAAATGGGATTTGCTTCCTTTGATTCTTTTATCTCTAATAAACTTTCTCCAAAAATCAGCAAACCTTCTAAAATTTCATAATCCTTCTTGTTTCTGACATCGAATACAACTTCCATTAATCCCTTATTCTCAGCTATGGCTGCTTTTAAGTTCGTTGCGGATAAGGCTTTAAAATAATCTTGAGCCAAGAATAGTCGTTGAGTGACTTTTTCAAATTGAACTGTAATCTTATTTTCTTTTCTTTCCACACGTTCTACAAAGACCTTGTCCAAATATGACTTGACCAAACCAATCTCTAAAAGATAGGCTACTACATCTGGGTATTCTCCAAAGCGATCCATCAATTCTTCTTGTAGTTCTTCATAGTTGACACGATTGTCAATTTGACGAATTTTCTTGTAAATTTCAATCTTATGTCGTTGGTCAGAAATATAAGTGTCAGGAAGATAGGCGTCGATTTGTAAAATCAACTCAGCATTTCCTTTGATTCTTTTATTCCCATTACCGTTCCGTTTAGCGATAGCTTCCTCTAGTAACTGCGAATACAATTCAAAACCAACAGAATCAATGAAACCTGATTGGGATTTTCCTAGGAGATTTCCTGCTCCACGTATCGAAAGATCTCGCATCGCAATCTTAAATCCAGAGCCTAATTCCGTAAATCCCTTAATCGCTTCTAATCTCTTCTCAGAAACTTCACTGATTGATTTTTCTGGACGATACATAAGATAGGCATAAGCAATACGATTACTACGACCGACTCTTCCTCTTAATTGATACAAGGTTGACAAACCCATATGGTCTGCATTTTCAATAAATAAGGTATTGGCATTTGGAATATCTACCCCTGTCTCAATAATAGTAGTTGTCACCAAAATATCATACTGACCTTCAATAAAGTCCAATAAAGTATTTTCCAACTGAATTTCACTCATTTGTCCATGAACATATCCAATCGAAGCCTCTGGAATCAACTCCTGTAATTCCGAAACCTTCTGGTCAATCGTGTCAACTTTGTTGTAAAGATAGTAAACTTGACCTCCACGCTCCATTTCACGCAAGACAGCATCACGAATCACACTATCATTCTTTTCTAAAACATAAGTTTGCACTGGATAGCGATTGGTTGGAGGAGTTTCAATAACAGACAAATCTCGGATTCCCAACATAGACATGTGGAGAGTACGAGGGATTGGTGTTGCTGTTAAGGTTAGGACATCTACTTGTTTTTTTAGTTCTTTCAAAGTTTCCTTATGCTTAACACCAAATCGTTGCTCTTCATCAATAATCATCAAGCCTAGATCTGAAAAGACAACATCTTTTGACAAAACACGATGCGTTCCAATCAAAATATCGACTTGACCATTCTTTAATTTTTCAAGTGTCTCTGCCTGCTCTTTTTTACTTCTAAAGCGACTCAACACATCAATATTAACAGCAAAATTTTGGAATCGTTCCTTAAAATTCGTATAGTGTTGTTGTGCTAAAACCGTCGTCGGAACTAGAACGACCACCTGTTTGTGATCATTGACTGCCTTAAAAGCAGCACGCATTGCAACCTCAGTTTTCCCAAAACCAACATCCCCAACCAGAAGTCGATCCATGGGATGAGAATTCTGCATATCTCTCTTAATTTCCTCAATACTACGAAGTTGATCATCCGTTTCAACATAAGGGAAGGCATCATCAAAAGCATGTTGATCTTCATCATCAGCTGAGAAAGCAAAACCCTTCAACTGACTACGCTCAGAATACAGTTTGATTAAATCGTCAGCTATATCCTCTACCTGGTTCTTAACTTTTTGCTTGGCCTTTTTGAAATGACCATCATTTAATTTATTAAGTTTTGGAGGTTTCCCATCACTTGAAACATATTTAGACAGTAACTGAATCTGCTCTACTGGTATGGAGATTTGGTCACCATTTTGATACTGTACACTGACATAATCACGGTGAATCCCTTTGATTTCAATTGTTTCAATCCCTAGATATTGACCAATTCCATGAATATGGTGAACAACGTAGTCCCCTTGTTCAAGTTCATTATAATCTTTTAATCGCTCTGCGTTTGAAGCATGTTGTCTTCGAAAACGACGTTTTAATTTCTTTTGAAAAATCTCATGTTCAGTAATCAAGAGAATTTTTTCATCTACAAAATGAAAACCATGTCTGAGATTACCATCAATCAAGTTTACAGATTCTTTACAGATACTTGACTTATCTCTGGAATCCAATTTGATCTGATATTCCTCTAAAACATCCTCCAACGTCTTACTTCCCATTGAATTGCTAGACTGCAAAATAATAGTGTAGTCCATTTTTTTGTATCGCTCAATTTCTTCTTTTAAAAATGAAAATTGATTGAAAAATTCTTGCATGGGGTATTGATTAAATTGATAAATGTGATCAAACTTAAGATTTCCTAAGCCCTTTTGCAGATTGGAGAAAAAGGTAACTGGACTTTGTTTTTTATAGGTTTGCTCTGTATCTGCAAAATACTGCATCTCAGAAAATGATTTACCATTCTGTAAATCTTCTGTAAAGTATTGTGCTAATTCTCTTTCAAAGGATTCATACTGATTCATCAATTTTTGATAGTCATCAAAGAATACTGGTGTATCTTTTTCAATATAATCAAATACAGTCCATGTTTTATCGTAACATAAAGAAAAAAACTTTCGAATATCTGAATGTACTTGTTTTTGATGAAAACTTGACAAAATTTCTTCTAGATAGGATTTCAAAATCGGCGATAGAGTCTTCGAAATTTGCTTTTCTAAAGCTGACTGACCTCGTAAATAGTCACTTTCTTTTAAAAGTATATCACTAGCTGGAAAGATGGTTAGTTCTGTCTGATTTTCTTTTGATAATTGTGTTTCGACTTCAAAAGTACGAATTCCATCTACTTCATCACCAAAAAACTCGATTCGGAAAGGTTCTAACTGAGACATCTCAAAAATATCTAAAATATCTCCTCGAATACTAAACTCCCCTTGGGTCTGTACTTGAGTAACTTTTCGATATCCAATTTCCTTTAACTGTTGAAGTAGCTCGTGTTGGTCATATTCTTCGCCAACTGCAATTTTTATAGTACTTTCTTTAAATCTAGTCGGAGAGGGTAAAATCAACCGACTCGCTGCGATATTACAAACTAAAATCCCTTTCTTAGACGAATCACTCAAAAAACGCAAGGCCTCAACCCGCGAAATGATTTTTTCTTGCGAAGACATCAAAAACTCTACCATAGGAGAGTCATCTACTAAAAATGGATAGACAAATTCCTCTCCTAAGATAGAAAGAAGATCACTGATAATTCGTTCTGCTTCTCCATAAGTTGAAGTCAGTAACACAATCTTATTTTCTTTTTCTAGACTGCTTGCAATTGCAAGAGCCTTGGTAGAAGTTGATAAACCAAGTATTAGTTGTCTTTTCTTATCTATCAGATTTTGATGCCATTTTTTTATCTGGTCATTTTCTGAGAATAAATCTAATAAAGTCACCATTTAGCCGTTATACCTCTGCATTGTTTTCTCAAAGTTTTTCTCTTGTAAATAGTAGTTTACAGCATCGTCAACCTTGTCAATAGACTGTAAAATACCCACATAGTCATCCTGATCAAACTTACTTAAAACATGGTGAACCACTGACATGCCTTTTTTAGGTCTTCCAATACCTATTTTAACACGGTTAAATACCTGAGTCCCTATATGTTGAATAATAGACTTGATGCCATTATGACCACCTGCTGAGCCCTTTGCTCTTAAACGAATTTTTCCTACTTCCATGTCAAGGTCGTCGTAAATAACGAGTAAATCTTCAATATCCAAACCATAGTAAGTCAATAAAGCATGAACTGCTTTTCCACTTTCATTCATAAATGTTGTTGGTTTGACCAGATAAATTTTTTCACCATTAAGAAAAAAAGATGCTAGGTCAGCTTGAAATATCTTATCATGTGTAAAAGTGACATTTTGTTTTTTAGCTAGTTGGTCAATCAACATAAATCCAACGTTGTGCTTGGTTTCAAAATATTTATCCCCTGGATTTCCTAATCCAACAAGTAATTTAGTCATTTATTTTCCTTTCAAAAGCCAAAAGGGTTGGAATTTTTTTCCAACCTAATTAACACTATTTATTAAATGTTATTAAACGTTAAAGCGGAATTCCATGATATCGCCATCTTGAACGATATATTCTTTTCCTTCTTCACGCAAGCGCCCAGCTTCTTTTACAGCCTTTTCAGATCCATATTTCACTAGATCCTCATATGACATGGTGACTGCACGAATAAAACCTTTTTCAAAGTCTGAGTGGATAATACCAGCTGCTTGAGGAGCTTTCATCCCTCGCTTAAAGGTCCAAGCACGGACTTCTTTTTCACCAGCTGTGAAGTAAGTTCCAAGCCCAAGCAAGTGATATGCTGCACGAGTCAACTTGTCAACACCTGATTCTGTCAAGCCAAGTGCTTCAAGAAACTCTTGCTTATCTTCATCGTCTAACTCAGAAATTTCTTCCTCAGCACGCGCAGAAATAACGACTACTTCAGCATTTTCTGTCGCTGCGAATTCACGAATTTGCTTCACATATTCGATAGAATCTGGATCTGAAACTACATCCTCATCTACATTAGCAACATAAAGAACTGGTTTAGTAGTTAAAAGGAAGAGACCTTTGACTACTTTTTGCTCTTCATCTGTAAATTCAATAGTACGTGCTGATTTTCCATCTTCAAGGACTGGTTTAATCTTTTGAAGAACATTAAATTCTGCTACTGATTCTTTATCTTTTTGCGTACGTGCCATCTTTTCTACACGTGCATAGCGTTTATTAACTGATTCTAAGTCAGCAAGAATCAACTCTAGGTTAATGGTATCAATATCTGCAAGTGGATCCACAAAGGCGTCTTCACGTCCTTGCTCGCGCATCACATTTTCATCATCAAAAGCACGAACTACGTGAACAATCGCGTCTACTTCACGGATATTGGCCAAGAATTTATTACCTAGACCTTCTCCTTTTGATGCTCCTTTTACAATCCCTGCAATATCTGTAAATTCAAAGGTTGTTGGGACTGTCTTTTTAGGTGTAATCATTTCTGTTAGTTTTTGTAGGCGTTCATCTGGAACTTCCACCATCCCAACGTTTGGATCAATAGTCGCAAATGGGTAGTTTGCCGCCTCTGCTCCTGCTTTTGTAATTGCATTAAAAAGGGTTGATTTACCAACGTTTGGCAAACCAACGATGCCTGCTGTTAAAGCCATAGTTTCTCATTCTCCGTTCTCATTTCAATCCCTAACATTATAACACAAAAAGGGAAAACTTGCTAACCCTCTAACTAAGGGTTCTTAGTCAATAATCTTATTCATTTTTCGTTCAAAATCATAGCGACTCATCATAACAACGTGATCACAATTGCTACATTTGATTTTGATATCTGCCCCTACGCGTGTAATTTCCCAACGATTAGCTTTTTTACCTGTTGATTTAATTGTGCAAGCATGTGGTTTTTTCATCTCAACAAAATTTCCAACTTGATACATACTACTCTCCTTTTCTTTTTTGATTATATCATAAAAGAGGCGAGCCAGGCTCAACCTCTTTCACTTAATTTGTTCGAACTGGTGTGATAAGCTGCATGAAATCTTCGTCAGTATCTGCTGGCACAAGAGTAAATGGACGAACTGATGAGATAAAGCTAATAGTCACCTTTTCGCTATTTAAAGCCTTGAGGGAATCAATCAAGTAAGTTGGGTTAAAACTAATAGTCAAATCATCCCCGGTCACCTGCTCCGTATCGATTTCTTCGTTTACTTTACCAACTTCTGGAGAGTGAACATAGGCACTAACAACCCCACCTTTAATTTCAAGCTTCACAGTACCATTTTGAGTCGCACTTGATAAGAGACGAGCACGCTCCATAGATTGACGCAAGTTTACCACATCAAAAGTGATTGTAGTGTTAAAGTCTGTTGGAATCAAGCGATCTGTATCAGGATAGTTTCCTTCTAGGAGACGAGTGTAGAAGCTAATATTTTCGCTTCTAAAGAGGATTTGATTATTTGCAAAGAAAATCTCTACAGTTTCAATATCATCTGTAAATACCGCTGAAAATTCGCGTAGAGAGCGGCTAGGAATCACCACATCGAAATCATCTCCATTTTTTTCAAGAGTCAATTTCTTCTGGCTAAGGCGGTGTGAGTCTGTCGCAACTGTTTTTAGTTCCTTGTGTTGGCTCAATACAAAATGAACACCTGTTAAGATGGGACGACTTTCTTGCGTACTTGCAGCAAATGCTGTTTCATTGATAATTTTCTTGAGTAGTTTTGTTTCAAGAACCAAAGGTGTGCTTGCAGAAATTTCTTGGATTCGTGGATACTGTTCGCTATCTTTTCCTTTTAGAGTAATTTCTGATTTGCCACTGGTTAAGACAATTTGTTTTTGTTCAATCTCTTTGAAATCTAGCGTTACATCTGGAAGACTAGATACCACATTGATAAAGAAAGAAGCTTCAAGAAGAATCGAACCCAAAGAAGTGATCAAGAGACCAGCATCTTCATTCTTTTGAGAAATGAAATTTTCAATAGAAATTTGACCGTTTGAGCCAATTAAAGTAATTCCTTCATTGGTAACGTCAATTTTGATTGTTGATAAAATTGGAATAGCATTTTTAGAGCTTATTGCTCGTTTTGTGGTATTTAAGGCTTGTAGAAATAAATTTTTATTAATTGAAAAATGAATCATGGATTCTCCTTTATTTATTTTTAGTATTAAAAAGTTAATAGTAATAATAGAGTGTGTGAATTCTGTGGAAAACTGAGTGCTATTTAGTAAACTTAAGCTTATAAGCTTGTTTAAAAAATGTGGATAAAAAAGATAAGAAAGGAAAACTTATCCACAAGCTACTTAATTTTCTTTTTGATTGCTTCTATTTCTAAACGTAAATTATCGTCTTCGTCAATCAATGATTTGATTTTAGCATGGGCATGAATAACGGTGGTGTGATCCTTTCCGCCAAATTCTTTTCCGATTTTTGGAAGACTGTTATCTGTCAGTTCTCTAGCTAGATACATAGCAACCTGACGTGCCAAAACGATGTTCTGAACTCGTCTCGTACCTTTCATTTCTTTGACACTCACTCCATAAAAATTACCAACTTCAGTTTGGATTTTCTCAATTGGAATAACAAGTATCTGGCGGGCGTCTTGCTTACGTGCTCTAATAGCTTCCGCAGCAATATCAATAGTAATATCCTTAATCTTCTTCACTCTGGCAATTAAAGTGATATCGTTGATTGCTCCTTCCAATTCTCGAACATTTGAATCAAATTGGCCAGCCAAGTATTCTAGAGTATCACTTTGGAAATGGTAATCCAAGTGCTCTGTTTTACTTTGAAGAATGGCGATACGTGTCTCAAAGTCAGGAGGAGTGATATTTTGCGTCAATCCCCAGCTAAAGCGTGTGACAAGTCTCTCTTCAAGTCCTTCTAGGTGTTTAGGACTTCGATCACTGGTTAGGACAATCTGTTTCTGCTTATCATGAAGAGCATTGAAGGTATTGAAAAATTCTTCCTGGGTCGCGACTTTTTTGCCACTGAGAGATTGGATATCATCGATCAACAAGAGATCAAGACTACGGTAAGTCTTTTTGAACTTTTCCATTTCCCCAAGTCGCAAGTGTTCAAGAAAGTCATTGATAAAGCTTTCGGCAGGAATGTACTTGACATGCGCATCAGGAATATTTTTCAAAATCTCATTTCCAATCGCATTGAGTAAGTGAGTCTTTCCAAGACCAGGTCCTCCATAGATGAAAAGAGGATTATAGGTCAGAGCTAAATCTTCAGATACAGCTAGTGCAGCAGATACCGCCCAAACATTCCCATCACCTTGAATAAAGTTATCAAAGGTATATTTTTCTTTTAACCCTGTTTCGGAATAGGGAATCGTTGGTAGTGCAGGTGTGTAATCGTAAGTAGAGACACTATTAGTATCATTTACTTGAGGAGATTCTGTGCTCTGAGGTTTAGTGAAAATATAGTGAGATTTGATTTCAGAATCATAAATTTCAAAACCAGCAGCAATAATAATATCTTTTAATTGCTTTTCCCACACCATTTCCATCTCTGATCTCGGTAGAAATATAGTAGCTGTGTTTTCTTCTACTTTGATGAGTTCAGCAGGTGTAGCATAGAAATCATACATAGATCGAGTTAATCTTTCTTGAGCAAATTCTAAAATACGATTCCAAAATTGCTTTTCTTTCAACTAATTTTCCTCCTTTACTATGATTTTAGTAGTTTAGTGCTAGACTTATTTTACCATAGATAATAGGATTTTTCCACAGATTGGGGAAAAGAATCCACAATGTTAGTAGTATTTATCCACAGGTTGGGGATAAATAGAAAAATCCTTGATTTAGTAGGCTTTTTGATAAAAAAATTGGTGGATAAATTTGTGGGTTGAGAAAATAAAAGAACAGCCTTATTTCAGGCTGTTAATAATTCTATCGTATTCTTCTTGACTTGAAAAGGAGATAATAATCTTTCCAGTATCTTTTTTTGAAAGTTTAATTTCTACACTTAAACCGAGTAGTTTTTTTAATTTATCTTCTTCGTCTTTGATGAAAGAATCACTTTTTTTTTGCTTCTTTCGTTTTTTCTCTGTAAGAAGTGCTTCTAGCTTTCTCACAGAAATATCTTCATTTTTGATTAGTTGGAAGAAATAGTCTTGCTGCTCTTTATCCAAACCAACTAGTGAACGTGCATGCGCTTGAGAAATTTTTCCATTTTCTACTTCAGCCAAGATATATTCTGGTAGGGAAAGTAAACGAATAAAATTAGTGATATAAGGACGAGATTTCCCCATTTTATCTGCTATCTCAGTGTGAGTAAATCCTTTTTCTACTAAAGATTCGTAGGCGCGTGCTTCTTCAACAGGATTTAAATTTTCTCTCTGCAAATTCTCAATGATTGACTGGATCATCATTTCCTGATCTGAGAGATGCTTTACAACGGCTGGAATAGAGGTCAGACCAGCCAAGAGAGAAGCCCGATATCGTCTCTCTCCTGCAAGGATTTCATAACCAATTACAGGAGATTGACGAACGATGATTGGTTGGATGAGCCCATTTTCTTTGATTGACTGAGCTAATTCCTTTAGTTTATCTGCATCAAATTCTTTCCGAGGTTGGTAAGGATTCTTTTGTATTTCAGAGATAGAAATCATTTCAAATTTTTCCATGATTCTACACTAACATATCTTTTACTTTCTGTAAAGTTTTCTTTACACTGATGTCAATTAAGACTCTAAATCACCAGAATTCTTATCTAGTTTAATTGAGGTTGTTTCCTCCTTACCGTTACGGTAGTAGGTTATTTTGATAGTATCTCCGATAGCATGATTGTAAAGAGCGTGTTGTAGGTCTGTTGATGAGGCAATCTCTTTGTCGTCAACTTTGGTAATGACATCATATTTTTGAAGATGTCCATTTGCTGGCATATTGTTTTGAACAGATCGAACAACTACACCTGAAGTGAGGCCACTTGGAATGTTAAGTTTTCTAAGATCACTAGCTCCAACATTTGACAGATTGACCATTTGAATTCCAAGAGCAGGACGAGTCACTTTACCATCACTTTCAAGCTGTTTAATGATATTTTGTGCATCGTTTGAAGGAATTGCAAAACCAAGACCTTCTACAGATGTTCCACCATTACTTGCAATTTTACTTGATGTAATACCAATTACTTGTCCTTGAATATTTACAAGTGGACCACCAGAGTTACCAGGGTTAATGGCCGTATCTGTTTGAATGGCTTTTGTTGAAATAGCTTGACCATCTTCAGATTTTAGAGAAACATTCCGATTAAGACTTGAAATAATCCCCTGTGTAACTGTATTAGCATATTCTGAACCTAGAGGACTACCGATAGCAATCGCTGTTTCTCCAACACTAAGTTGACTTGAATCTCCAAATTCTGCCACTGTTGTAACTTTTTCTGAAGAAATTTTAACGACAGCAATATCAGAGAAAGTATCAGATCCGACAATTTCACCAGGAACCTTAGTACCATCTGCCAAGCGAATATCAACTTTTGAAGCTCCATTGATAACGTGAGTATTAGTTACAAGATAGGCATCTTTATCATCCTTTTTATAGATAACACCTGATCCCTCACTTGCGATTTGTTGATTGTCTGAATCAGAATTAGTGTCGTCAGCATTAAATACACTACTTTGTCTACTGCTAGAAGAAGAATAAGTAATGATTGAGACAACAGCATCCTTAACTTTATTTACTGCTTGAGTGGTTGAATTTTCATTCTTATAGGATGTTTGAGTGACAGTGCCAGAATTATTATTTGTAGCTTGATTTCCTTGTTTTTGATAAAGTTGTAATGTTACGAAACTTCCTAAGGCACCACTTAAAAATCCGATTAGAATGATTACTAGAACTTTAACTCCTTTTTTGTAAAATTTTTGTAAGTGTTTCATAAACGCCTCCGTTTGTTATTTATTTACTCAGATTATAAAACTATTAACTTAATCCAAACTTAAAAGCTTAAAGTTTTACACAAGTTGTGGATAACTCGTTTTATTCTGTGAATTCATCAGTAATTTTGAATGATTTTTGTGTGTATAAGATGTGAAATGAAGTGTGGATATGATAGAATAGAAGAATGAAAATAAAAATTGTAACAGTGGGAAAATTAAAAGAAAAATACCTTAAAGATGGTATTGCTGAATATACCAAACGAATTTCACGTTTCGCCAAATTAGAAATGATTGAGCTTACTGATGAGAAGACACCTGACAAAGCCAGTGAATTAGAAAATCAAAAAATCTTGGAAACAGAAGGTGAAAGAATTCTTTCTAAGGTTGGAGAAAGGGACTTTGTCGTTGTACTAGCCATTGAAGGAAAAACACTCTCCTCAGAGGAATTTAGTAAGCAACTAGAGCAAGCTTCTATCAAAGGATATTCAACACTTACTTTTATCATTGGAGGAAGTTTGGGTCTAGCTCCTGTTGTAAAAAATAGGGCCAATCTTTCTGTCAGTTTTGGCCGTCTGACATTACCACATCAGTTAATGAGATTGGTTTTAGTTGAACAAATTTACCGTGCTTTTACAATTCAACAAGGTTCTCCTTACCACAAATAGAAGATTGACTTAGCTCTTGTTTTTTGATAGAATGGTCATGTTAGGTCTCATAGCTCAGCTGGATAGAGCATTCGCCTTCTAAGCGAACGGTCGCAGGTTCGAATCCTGCTGGGATCAATTTTAGATGCGAAGCTGGGATTTATCCCAGCTTTTTTCTTAAAAAAGTGCGTTTCAGGTGCAAAAATGTACAGTTGGGAAGAATTTTTTCTTACATGGTCTTCATTTTGTATAATAGGTGTGTAAGTTAACTTACAAGAAAAAATAATACAGGAGATTTCATTATGAAAAATACAGTAAAGTTGGAACAATTTAAAGAAGTAACAGAGGCAGAATTGCAGGAGATTCGAGGTGGAGATAAAAGACTACCTTACTTTTTTAAACATCTTTTTTCAAATAGGACAAAGTAGTAATATTATAGGGTGATAGGATGAGTTTATTAGGATTTGGAATAGTTATTCTTCATATTTTTATTTTAACAATAAGCTATGAATTAATTTGTAAAGTAACTAAAAAAGAAAGATATTTATTTATAGCTTGTATATTTGTATATCAGTCTGTAGCTGAATTTTTCTTTGACTTTATTTCATTAGCTGGGTTAGGGATTGAAAAGTTTATATTTCCTTTTATTCTATATACTTCTATAGTAGTTTTAAAGAAATATGATAAGCACAAAGGAATGTTTATCAGTTTACTATTGTCTTTATTATATCATAGTACACATACTTTTTTATCAGTAACCCTATCCTCTATAACAGGTGATGCTTTTGTGATAGAACATGAAGTGATGTTTTATTTAGGAGTACTATTACTAACATATTTTATTATTAAAAAAATTATTACTTATTTCCATTTAGAACTTACTTATTTTGATAAAGATTATCTGTATCCTTTTTTAAAAAAAGTAATAGTTGCTTTCTTTGGTTTACATATCTTATTGTTTATTTCAGATATAGTAAGTACAACTCATCATTTAAATAGCTTCGGAAGTATTTTATCAACCATTGTTTTTATTTGCTTGTTATTGATTTTCTTTGCAATGAATTCTCACAAGGTTCAAATTGAAAAAGAGATTGCTCTAAAACAAAAGAAATTTGAACAAAAACATTTACAGACTTATACTGATGAAATTGTGGAGTTATATAATGAAATTCGCGGTTTTCGTCATGACTATGCAGGGATGCTTGTTAGCATGCAAATGGCGATTGACAGTAGAGATTTACAAGAAATTGACAGAGTTTACAATGAAGTATTAGTAAAAGCGAATCAAAAACTGCGTTCAGAGAAATATACTTACTTTGATTTGAACAACATAGAAGATTCTGCTTTACGAAGTTTAATTGCTCAATCGATTGTCTATGCACGAAAAAATGATGTAGAGTTTACATTGGAAGTAAAGGATATCATTACTAGACTGTCAATAGATTTACTTGATCTTGTTCGTATCATGAGCATTTTATTAAACAATGCTGTTGAAGGTGCTGCAGATAGTTATTTGAAACAAATGGAAGTTGCAGTCATTAAAATGGATTTTGAAACAGTTATAGTTATCCAGAATTCATGCAAAATCACTATGACGCCTTCAGAGGATCTATTTGCCTTAGGTTTCTCTACCAAGGGAAGAAATAGAGGTCTAGGACTTAATAATGTCAAAGAAATCTTAGATAAGTATGACAATATTATTTTAGAAACAGAGATGGAAGACAACACATTTAGACAAATTATTAGATTTAAGAGGGAATTCGAATGAAAGTATTAATTTTAGAAGATGTTATTGAACATCAAGTGAGACTAGAGAGAATATTAAATGAAATCTCAGAAGAATCGAATATTCCTATTTCATATAAGACAACAGGAAAAGTTCGTGAGTTTAAGGAATATATCGAAAATGACGAAGTAAACCAGCTTTATTTCCTAGATATTGATATTCATGGAATCGAGAAAAAAGGCTTTGAAGTGGCTCAATTTATCCGTCATCACAATCCTTATGCTATTATTGTCTTTATTACCAGTCGATCTGAATTTGCTACCTTAACGTACAAATACCAGGTATCAGCCCTAGATTTTGTTGATAAAGATATCAATGATGAATTGTTCAAAAAACGCATCGAGCAGAGTATTTTTTACACTAAGAGCATGCTGCTTGAAAACGAAGATGTTGTAGACTATTTTGATTACAACTATAAAGGAAATGATTTGAAAATTCCTTACCATGACATTTTGTATATCGAAACCACAGGAGTTTCCCATAAACTTCGGATTATTGGTAAGAATTTTGCTAAAGAATTCTATGGAACTATGACAGATATTCAGGAAAAGGACAAACATACCCAGCGATTTTATTGCTCCCATAAATCTTTCCTTGTCAATGTGGGAAATGTGAGAGAAATTGATCGAAAGAATTTAGAAGTTGTCTTTTATGAAGATCATCGTTGTCCTATTACTCGTTTAAAAGTCCGCAAACTAAAAGATATTCTAGAGAAAAAATCTAAAAAGTGATTGACAATTAGTAAGAAATTGATATAATGGTTATATCTGCTACAGATAGATGGTCCGTTGGTCAAGGGGTTAAGACACCGCCTTTTCACGGCGGTAACACGGGTTCGAATCCCGTACGGACTATTTTATCCGCCATAGCTCAGTTGGTAGTAGCGCATGACTGTTAATCATGATGTCGTAGGTTCGAGTCCTACTGGCGGAGTCAGATAAAAAAAGAACACCATTGGTGTTCTTTTTTTAGTTTACATCACCTAACATTTTCATAAGGAAGTCTGTCATTTCTTGCGGACTTTCTTTTTTTCCGTGAGCAATCCAAGTCTGGCAAACACCAAATAGGGCATTTGTTAGATAAATACTGCTGTATTCTAATTCTATTGGAGTGAGTTGTAATTTCATAAAGCGTTTCTGAAGGTCGGTACTAAGCATAATGTGAAGCTTATTTCTCAAGAAATTTTGGATTTCTTTTGTCCCATTTTCAGATAAGAGTGCAGCCAAGAGTGGCTCAGACTCTAAATATTCAAATACTTCTAAAATAGCATCTCTTTTGCGATGAGCATGTTTTTGGAAAATATACTCAAAGGTATGAAATAGCTTACTTTGGTAGAGTTCAATCATATCATACTTATCCTTGTAGTGAGTGTAAAAGCTGGAACGACTAATTCCGGCTTTTTCTGCTAGCTTGACAGTAGAAATTTGATCAAAGGGCTGGTCCATCAATAATTGAACCATGGCATTTTCGATAATTCGTTTTGTTTTTAAACGTTTGTTACTTTCTTTCATAATTCCTCCTTGTAAACAAAAATAGACTATGTGTCTAAAAAAATATTTTTTACCTTGTAATTTAGATTTTTTGATGTATAATCTATTATATCAAAATTTTAGACAATATGTGTAAAAAAGGAGGAAACATGTTTAAAGAATGGAAAGCAATATTTAAAAAACCGACCTTTATCATTGTTATGATAGGGATTTCTCTCATTCCAGCTCTATACAACATTATATTTTTATCATCCATGTGGGATCCATATGGTCAAGTATCGGAGTTACCTGTGGCAGTTGTCAATAAAGATAAGGAAGCTTCTTATAATGGACAGACAATGACAATAGGTGAAGACATGGTGTCTAATTTAAAAGAAAATAAGGCTTTAGATTTTCACTTTGTTAATGAAGAGGAAGGGGAAAAAGGGCTAGAAGATGGTGACTACTACATGGTAGTGACTTTACCAAGTGATCTATCTGAAAAAGCTACTTCTATCCTAACGAATCATCCTGAACAGATGCAGATTGATTATCAGACGTCAAGTGGGCATAGCTTTATTGCAAGTAAGATGAGTGATTCTGCAATGACACAATTAAAACAAACCGTCTCTACTAATGTTACTGAAACGTACACTAAGGCTTTATTTCAAAAAATGAATGATTTGAAGTCTGGAATAAATAAGGCAGCTGAAGGAAGTGAACAATTAGCTAATGGAGCCGATCAGTTGGTGACGGGAAGTCAAACATTGACGACAAATCTTAATACTCTAGCTAACTCAAGTGTAACTTTTTCAAATGGAGCGGATCAATTTACAAAAGGCTTATCTAGCTATGTGTCTGCTATAGAGCAATTACATATTGGTTTAGGAACTTTTAATAGTGGTTTACAAAGTTATACAAATGCTGTCTCGCAAGTTGACACTGGACTTGGTCAATTAGCTTCAAAAACTCCTGAGTTGGTGACAGGTGTAAATCAGCTAAATACAGGTATAAAGTCCTATACAGGTGGCGTTTCACAACTGGATACAGGTCTCAATCAATTTTCAGTTGGTGTAAATGCTTATACAAGTAGTGTAAAAGAACTTTCTAACGGAACAAGTCAATTATCCAATCAATCAGATACACTAAGAGATGGAATGGAGCAATTAAATACTGGTATTAAAGAAATTTCAAGCCAATTAGAGTCCTCATCTCAACAAAGTGAAGAAATAGCGCAAATGGCAAAAAGCTTAGGAGAACTAAATAAAACACTACAAGCTCTTACAATATCAGATAATACTCAACTGAAAAGTACATTGTCAGAAGCTTTGCCAAATCTAACAACTCTTGCTCAGGATATTGTGACCAAAAGTCAGACAGAACAAGAGAAAACTATTGCTAACCTTCAATCAACAGCTACTTATCAATCTCTTACAGAGGAACAAAAGAAAGAACTGACAGAAGCTATTTCTAAAAATTCTAATTCTACTATTGAGTCAGCAAAAACAATTTTAACGACAGTAGGGGGATTAAAAGAAAGTATAGAGAATTCAGAACAACAAGTATCTAATCTATCTGATGTGCAGACGAAAGCAAATCAACTCTTACCTGCAGCATCTAGCTCCTTGACAACCTTGTCAAATGGATTTACAACATTACAAACTTCTGTAAATAATCAGTTAGTTCCTGGAAGTCAGTCAATTGAAAAAGGAGTTGTAAACTATACTAAAGGACTGGATACTATTTCTATAGGTGCTAATCAACTAAGTGAAAAGAATGCAAGTTTAACAACTAGTCTAGATCAATTAGTTTCTGGATCAAGTAAGTTGACAGAAAATACATCAACCTTGACAGCTGGAGTAGATGCGTTAGCTGGAAAAGCTCCAGAATTAGTATCAGGTATAGAAAGTTTGTCATCTGGTTCTGTTCAATTGAATAATAAGAGTCCAGAGCTGATAGCAGGTATTACTAAATTACAATTTGGTTCTGGTCAATTAACAGACAAATCAACACAGTTACTTTCTGCAGCATCTCAACTAGGAAGTGGCGCTATGAAGATTGCAGATGGTGCTGGAAAACTAGCAGATGGTGGAACAACCTTAACCTCTAGTTTTGAAGATTTACAGACAGGAGTTGATTCATTAGGACAAGGATTAGGTAATGCAAATACTCAACTTAAATCAGCTTCGACAGAATCTAAAAATGCAGAAACATTATCTGAACCTCTAGTTCTTTCAAAAACAGATAACGACCAAGTTCCTGTGAATGGGATTGCCATGGCTCCTTATATGATATCAGTTGCTCTTTTTGTTGCTGCTATATCTACCAATATGATTTTTGCTAAGTTGCCTTCTGGACGTCATCCAGAGAGCCGTTGGGCTTGGTTGAAGTCTCGCTCTGAAATAAATGGGATTATAGCTGTCTTAGCAGGTGTTTTAGTTTATGGAGGTGTCCATCTTATTGGATTGACTGCGACCCATGAGATGAGGACCTTGATTCTAATTATAATCACAAGTTTAGCTTTCATGTCTATGGTGACAGCTTTAACAACTTGGAATAGCCGTATAGGAGCTTTCTTCTCTCTTATTTTACTTTTATTACAATTAGCATCAAGTGCAGGGACCTATCCCCTTGCTTTGACAAATGATTTCTTCAAAGGTGTCAATCCTTGGTTACCAATGAGTTATTCTGTATCAGGCTTACGACAAACAATCTCTATGACAGGAAATATTCATCATCAAGTTATTTTCCTTATTATAACTCTAGCTTTCTTTACTGCTTTAGGTATGCTAGCTTATCAACCTAAGAAAATGGAAGAAGATTAAAAAGATTGGCCAAGAAATTGGTCAATCTTTTTCTGTCTTAGATAAATTTCGTCTGTAATTATAGATTCCAAAAAGAAGAAGGGCAGTTAGTGAGCAGGCTGCTCCAATAACAAAACCATTGGGGATAAAGGAAAGTGTAATGGTGCCTTTTCCCTTTGGAACATCAACTTTCATAAAACCAGTCTGAGCCTGCTTGATTTCAAGTTTTTTCCCATCTTGGTATGCAGACCAACCTTTGTCATAAGGAATAGTGAAGAAAATAGAGGTATCTTGTTTTACTTCATATGTAGCAAAGACTTTATTTTTAGAGGTGGATACTTCTACAGGTTGTTCTTTAATCTTTTGAATTGCCTCAGTAAGAGCCTGAGTATCTAAACGATAGAAGGTTGGAGATTCAAATGACACCTGAGAATTTTCAGGGAAACTAACACTGATATTGAAAGTTTTTTGTTCTTCTGTATAGCCTAAATTAAAGAAATTAAAAGCATTGTCAGTTGTAAAAGTCTTCTTTTCTCCATTGACAAGTATGTCAACCTTCTTTTGTTTATCATTAGTAAAATGAAGGTTTGAAAAAGAGAGATAGACTTGACTATTTTGAGGAACCTCAATTTGATAATCAATCCTTGCATCCTCATTCGCAGAACCTGTGATGCTCGTTAAACCATCTGAAGTATCTGTTTTATCAGATGCTATTTGGGAGAAGTAATCTAAGTTGAGATTAGCAAGCTGGTTTATAAATAAAGCCTGATTATCTAGAGTGTGATTGTTAAAGTTTACATCTGTGTAAATAGATTGAGTGGCAAAGGCAATGGGTAAAGAGAGTTGATTTTTATATAAGGTTAAATGATCCTTTTGATAAATCTCTTGAAAGCCATACTTATCAAGTGAAGTTTCAGAAATATTGTACTGGATTCCAAATAAACTGTCTGCTAAAAGACTGTTATTTGTATAACGGAGATTGAGGTTGGTTCCAGAGGATTTGAATCCCAGTTTATCCAAACTAGTGCTAGCTGAGCGATTTCGTACAGACGAAAATTGAGAGATTCCATTGTAGTTAAATTTCATACTGTCATTCCCAGTCTGAATTTGCAGTTTTTCAGTACGTGTAAATGGATTGTCAATTTGGTTTAGAATGGATTCCATAGCGGTGATATCTCTATTATAGGCGCTACGAGAAGCAAAGGCCCATTCTTTAGCTATTCCTTCCATTTGAGATGAAGCATTTAAGCTTATCTCAAATGTTATAAATAAAGACAAAAGAATTGCAAATAGATTTATAGAGATAAATTTTCTAATGACTGCAAGAAGTAAAAGAGCATAAACTAGTAGAAATTCAAGAGTGAGTAGGATATTCAAATCAGTTAGAAAAGAATAGTGTGATTTAAAATAGACAGTAGCCAAAAATCCTGTTAGTACAAGAAAAAGTGAGACAAATAGATTCCAGAGCTTCAGTTCTTTCAGACGATTTAAGACTTCTGCTGCAGTATAAATTAACAGAGTGGAAAAAATCCAAGCATAGCGATGCAAAAACATATTTGGGGTGTGCATCCCTTGCCAAAATAAATCAAGTGCTTCTATGTAAAAGCTTGTTATTAAAAAAGTAAAAAAAATTGCATAGATAAGTTTCACGTGAAACTTAATGGATTTTATTGTGAAAAATAGAATGGTCAAAATAAAAGGAAGCAATCCAACAAAAATCATTGGTATAGATCCATACTTAGTTGTATCAAAAGATCCAATGAATTGTTTTGCGAAAATATCCAAATACCAGCTACTTTCTGTTTTTAATTTTGTGATGGCAGTTAACTTCTCCCCATGAGTTTGTAAATCAAACAGTGTAGGAAGAGTCATAATCAAACTAGCCATTCCTGCTAAAAAGGAAGTGATAATAAAATCTATAAAAGATGATTTTCGAGTTTTAAAGTCCCAAGAAATTTGGCAGAGATACCAGAAAATAAGAAACAATGCTGTCATATACCCAAAATAATAATTTTGAATAAATAAGATTGACAAACTTGTAAAGTATAGTAGGCGCTTCTTTTCTGTTATAAGTAGGTGTAAACCAGTTATAATTAAAGGAATCAAGATAAAAACATCTAGCCAGGTTTTTATCTCTAACTGACTGACAGTGAAGCTCATTAGAGCATAGGAAGTAGATAAGGCAAGTTTTAAAAATTTTGGGATATCTTTAAATAATCTATTTAGACTAAAGAAGGTTGACAGACTAATCAATCCAAATTTTAAGAGAGTGGTTAGATAGACAGCATCTGGCATATTCGACAGATTAAAAAAGTAAACCAGGAGTGAAAGAAAACTACCCAAGTAATAACTAGATAGAGCATAGAAATTCAGTCCGAGACCACTTGTAAAGGTGTAAAACAAACTGCCATTTCCATGTAGAATATTTCGTAAAGCTACATCAAAAATAACGTATTGATGGAAACCGTCTCCTAATAGTGGAGATACATCGCTATTCCAGTAGATACCTTGAGTTAGGTATACTCCAGTCATAATTAGTAAAGGAATGATGAAAGAAACAAAATAGGTCCAATATGTTTTAAAAAATGATTTCATGTTACCTCGTAGAATGATAGAAAACTCAGTTGGTTACCCCAACTGAGTTTTGAAGTCTTATTTAATCTTTCCAAAGTTCTTTAACTTTTGCTTGTACTTCTGCATTTTCTAGGAATTCATCGTAGGTTTCATCAATACGATCAATGACGCCATTCTTAGACAAAACAATGATATGGTTTGCCAAAGTTTGGATAAACTCGTGGTCATGACTGGCAAAGATGATTGATTCTTTAAAGTTTTTCAATCCATCGTTCAAGCTTGAGATAGATTCCAAGTCCAAGTGATTTGTTGGATCATCAAGTACAAGGACATTTGATTTCAAGAGCATGAGTTTTGAAAGCATGACACGTACTTTTTCTCCCCCTGACAAGACGTTTACAGGTTTGTTAACCTCATCTCCAGAAAAGAGCATACGACCAAGGAAACCACGTAAAAAGGTATTGTCATCTTCTTCTTTACTTGCAAATTGACGCAACCAGTCAAGGATTGACTCTCCTCCTGCAAAATCAGCCGAGTTGTCTTTTGGCAAGTAAGAACGGCTAGTAGTAACTCCCCACTTGACAGTTCCTTCATAGTCGATATCACCCATAATTGCACGAATTAATGCAGTCGTTTGGATATCATTTTGTCCAATAAGAGCTGTCTTATCACCTGGACGCAAGATGAAACTAATATTGTCTAGGATAGTTTCGCCATCAATCTTTACAGTTAAATTTTCTACTGTCAAGAGATCATTACCAATCTCACGTTCTGCTTTAAAGTTGATAAATGGGTATTTACGACTAGAAGGAACAATCTCTTCTAATTCAATCTTGTCAAGCATTTTTTTACGAGACGTTGCTTGTCTTGACTTAGAAGCATTGGCAGAGAATCGAGCAACGAATTCTTGCAATTGCTTAATTTTTTCTTCTGCCTTGGCATTACGGTCTGCTAGCAATTTAGCAGCAAGTTCAGAAGATTCCTTCCAGAAGTCGTAGTTTCCGACATAGAGTTTGATTTTTCCAAAGTCAAGGTCGGCCATATGAGTACACACTTTGTTTAAGAAGTGACGGTCGTGGGATACTACGATAACGGTGTTATCAAAATCAATCAAGAAGTCTTCTAGCCAAGTAATAGATTGGATGTCCAACCCGTTGGTCGGCTCGTCCAAGAGAAGAACATCTGGTTTACCAAAAAGTGCTTTAGCAAGGAGAACCTTCACTTTTTCACCATTGGCCAATTCGCTCATGTTTTGATAGTGCAATTCTTCTGGAATGTTTAGGTTTTGAAGTAGTTGAGACGCTTCACTTTCTGCTTCCCAACCTCCAAGTTCAGCAAATTCACCTTCGAGTTCGGCTGCACGAACACCATCTTCATCTGAAAAATCTTCCTTCATGTAAATGGCATCTTTTTCTTTCATGATGTTGTAAAGTTTTTCATTTCCCATAATGACGACATCAATAACTCGCTCATCTTCATAGTCAAAATGATTTTGACGGAGAACAGAGAGACGTTCATCCGGACCAAGAGAGATGTGACCAGTTGTAGGCTCGATATCACCAGCTAAGATTTTTAAGAATGTAGACTTCCCAGCACCATTAGCACCAATTAATCCGTATGTATTTCCTTCTGTAAATTTGATATTGACATCATCAAAAAGTTTGCGATCACTAAAACGTAGTGAAACATCAGATACTGTAAGCAATGTTTTTCTCCTATAATATGTAATACATTTATTCTACTAGAAAAGAGAGAAATATTCAAATTTTTGTTTGTCAATTTTATGTCAATTAAGTTTACAGGTTTGTTTACAAAGAGTTAGTTGTTTGATTTTAATAATTTTCTGTTATTTTAACAAAAAAATGCTATAATTGAAGAGACCATTTCGAAGGAGAAAAAAATGACGAAACCCATTATTTTAACAGGAGATCGCCCAACAGGAAAACTGCATATTGGACATTATGTTGGGAGTCTTAAAAACAGAGTATTACTTCAGGAAGAAGACAAGTATGAGATGTTTGTTTTTTTGGCGGACCAACAAGCATTGACAGATCACGCCAAAGACCCTCAAACGATTGTAGAATCGATTGGGAATGTTGCCTTAGATTACTTAGCAGTTGGATTGGATCCAAGTAAATCAACCATCTTTATTCAAAGTCAGATTCCAGAGTTGGCTGAACTATCTATGTACTATATGAATTTGGTGTCACTAGCTCGTTTGGAACGGAATCCGACAGTAAAAACAGAGATTGCTCAAAAAGGGTTTGGAGAAAGTATTCCGACAGGATTTTTGGTTTATCCGATTGCGCAAGCAGCAGATATTACTGCCTTCAAGGCTAATTATGTTCCTGTTGGGACAGATCAGAAACCAATGATTGAGCAAACTCGTGAGATTGTTCGTTCCTTTAATCATGCTTATAATTGTGAGGTCTTGGTGGAGCCGGAAGGTATTTATCCAGAAAATGAGAGAGCAGGACGTTTGCCTGGTTTAGATGGAAATGCTAAAATGTCTAAATCCCTTAATAATGGTATTTATCTAGCTGATGATGCGGATACGTTGCGTAAAAAAGTCATGAGCATGTATACTGATCCAGACCATATTCGGGTTGAGGATCCAGGTAAGATTGAAGGAAATATGGTTTTCCATTATCTAGATGTGTTTGGTCGTCCAGAAGATGCTCAAGACATTGCAGATATGAAAGAACATTATCAACGTGGTGGTCTTGGTGATGTGAAGACGAAACGTTATCTACTTGAAATATTAGAACGCGAACTTGGTCCTATTCGTGAGCGCCGTATCGAATTTGCTAAGGATATGGGAGAAGTGTACAATATGCTTCAAAAAGGTAGTGAGAAAGCGCGTGAGGTTGCGGGGCAAACTCTATCTGAAGTTAAGGGAGCAATGGGACTAAATTATTTTAAATTATAGATAAAATATGAATCGTAAAACTATCTCTTCCATAGGATCACAGGGATAGTTTTTTTATGATTTCTACCATAAATATAATTGACAAATTTTCATAGAATGGTATGATAGATACAATACAAAAAGAGTCAAGCTCAAAAAGAAAGAAAAGAGGAAACTTCAATGTCTAATTGGGATACTAAATTTTTAAAAAAAGGTTTTACCTTTGATGATGTATTGCTCATTCCAGCAGAAAGTCATGTGTTGCCTAATGATGCAGATTTAACAACAAAATTGGCAGATAATTTGACTTTAAATATCCCAATTATAACAGCCGCCATGGATACAGTCACAGAAAGTCAAATGGCTATTGCCATTGCTCGTGCGGGTGGTCTTGGAGTAATCCATAAAAATATGTCTATTGCGCAACAGGCAGATGAAGTTCGCAAGGTAAAACGTTCTGAAAATGGTGTTATTATTGATCCATTCTTCTTGACTCCAGAACACACTATTGCTGAAGCAGATGAACTGATGGGACGTTACCGTATCAGTGGTGTTCCAGTTGTGGAGACACTTGAAAATCGTAAATTGGTTGGTATTCTAACAAACCGAGATCTTCGCTTTATTTCAGATTACAATCAGCCAATCTCAAACCATATGACCAGTGAAAATCTTGTTACTGCTCCTGTTGGTACAGATCTTGCAACAGCTGAAAGCATTCTTCAAGAACACCGTATTGAAAAACTTCCTTTGGTTGATGAAGAAGGTCGTCTTTCTGGCTTGATTACTATCAAAGATATTGAAAAAGTAATTGAATTTCCTAATGCAGCAAAAGATGAGTTTGGTCGTCTTCTAGTTGCTGGTGCGGTAGGAGTCACTTCAGATACATTTGAACGTGCCGAAGCCCTTTTTGAAGCAGGAGCGGATGCAATTGTTATTGATACTGCACATGGTCATTCTGCAGGTGTTCTACGTAAAATTGCTGAAATTCGTGCTCACTTCCCAGACCGCACTTTGATTGCGGGTAATATTGCTACTGCTGAAGGTGCGCGTGCTCTTTATGATGCAGGTGTAGATGTTGTCAAAGTCGGTATCGGACCAGGTTCTATTTGTACCACTCGTGTGATTGCAGGGGTTGGTGTTCCACAAGTGACAGCAATCTATGATGCAGCAGCAGTTGCGCGTGAATATGGTAAAACAATCATTGCTGATGGTGGAATCAAGTACTCTGGAGATATTGTAAAAGCCCTTGCTGCAGGTGGGAATGCAGTTATGCTTGGATCAATGTTTGCTGGAACAGACGAAGCGCCAGGTGAAACGGAAATCTTCCAAGGACGTAAGTTTAAGACCTACCGTGGTATGGGATCAATCGCTGCAATGAAGAAAGGTTCAAGTGACCGTTACTTCCAAGGTTCTGTCAATGAAGCAAACAAACTTGTTCCAGAAGGAATTGAAGGCCGTGTTGCCTATAAAGGAGCAGCAGCTGATATTGTCTTCCAAATGATTGGTGGTATTCGCTCTGGTATGGGTTACTGTGGTGCAGCTAACCTTAAAGAACTACATGATAATGCTCAATTTATTGAAATGTCTGGGGCTGGTCTAAAAGAAAGCCATCCTCATGATGTGCAAATTACTAATGAAGCACCAAACTACTCTATGTAGGAAGTAAAAAAGAACTCCTGATTTTCAGGAGTTCTTTTTGTTGACAAAGTTGTCAATTTTGATTTACAGAAATTTTACCGTTTTGAATATTGAAAATACTAAGGTTTTCTGGCAAGTTTTGTAAGTGGTCTAAACTTGTTGTTGTAATAAAGGTTTGGATAGATTGAGAAATGGTTTCTAGTAATTTTAGTTGCCGTGTATTGTCAAGTTCGCTCATAACATCATCAAGCAATAGTATAGGAGACTCGTTGGTAATGCTTTCCATTAGCTCAATCTCTGCTAGTTTGATAGAAAGCACAAGACTACGATGTTGACCTTGGCTTCCAAAACTAGCATCCATACCATTGATATAAAAAGAAATATCATCTCGATGAGGGCCAACTCCAGTATTCTTTTTAAATAAGTCTCTGGATCTGCTTTTCTCCAAAGCAATTTTAAAAGAACTTGTTAGCTGTTCTTCATCAGTGAAGTTGACAGATGATTGATAATATATTGACAATCCTTCTAATTTATTTGAAATTTCTAAGTGTTTTTTTTGACCAAATTTCTCTAAGTCTTTAATGAATTTTATCCGATGCTTTATAACACGACACCCATACTCTACTAGCTGATCGTCTAAGACTGACAGAAATGTATCGTCAATCTTCTGGCTGGATTTTAGGTAGGTATTTCTCTGTTTGAGTATATGATTGTAGTTTGACAAGTCTGACAAGTAGATTGGTTTAATTTGTCCCAGTTCTATGTCGATAAATTTTCGACGGACAGAAGGTGATCCTTTAATTAGCTGGAGATCTTCAGGTGCGAAGAGGACAACATTCATATGACCGATGTAGTCTGATAGGCGAGCTTGTTTTAAGTGATTGACCTTAGTCACACGCCCTTTTGGCGTTAAATCAATTTCTAGAGGGATAGAGCTTGTTTTTTTCTGTAGCAAGCCAGAAAGATGGAGTTGCTCGTTATCAAAATGAATGAGATTTTTATCTGTACGAGTCCGATGACTACGTGTCAAGGCTAAGAAATAGATTGCTTCTAGAATATTGGTTTTTCCTTGTGCATTTTGACCTAGAAAGACATTTAATTTTGGATTGAAATCAATTTTTGCCTCTTTGTAGTTTCGAAAGGTTTTAATTGTTAAATGTTGGAGCCACATGGTTATCTTCCTGGAAAACGTGGAACTTGTTTGGTTTTAGGCGATGAAGAAGTTTTTTGTTTTTCTTTCTTGATACCTTTATTCATCTCTTTGACAAGTTTAGCAATTCGCTCTTTCTCAATCTTATCTGCTTGATACTCTTCTTGCTCTTTTAAACTTGGTTGTGTCAAGGTGATGTCAATCTTTAAATCAGGAATGTCAATCGTATCTCCAATACGGATTTTTTTCCCACGTCTACTTTCTAACTCGCCATTAAAGTAAACTTGATGATCTATTAAAAAGGATTTGATAGCACCACCGCTTTGTATAATTCCAAGTTCTTTTAGGAGGGCTTGGAGCGTAATAAATTCTTCAAATAATTTGTATTCCATAATTCACCTCAATCTTTGGTATTATACCATATTTTCCTTGAAATAGCTGAAGGAAAGTTAGCTGAAATGAAAACGGTTTTACTCTTTAAAGCTATAAAGAGAACAAGAAAAATTTTAATTTTAGTGGTATAATAGAACTCTATATGTAAGGAGGTAAGGTATGGAATTAGTGCCTGGAATTTCAGCACATTTTGTTCAATCCAAAAAGTTTAAAACAAATAAAATTACCATTCGTTTTACTGCTCCCTTATCTCTTGAGACGATAGCAGGACGTATGTTGAGCGCGAGTATGTTGGAGACGGCAAATCAAATTTACCCAACATCTCAAGTATTTCGCAGATACTTGGCTAGTTTATATGGAACAGATATTTCCACAAGTGCTTATCGTAGGGGACAGGCACATATTCTTGACTTAACATTTACTTATGTGAGGGATGATTTTTTAAGCAAAAAGAATGTCTTGACTTCTCGAATTTTGGAATTGGTGAGACTGACTTTATTTGCTCCCTTAGCTCAAGATGGTGCTTTTGAGCCAGCCTTGTTTGAAATTGAAAGAAAACAGTTATTGGCTAGTTTAGCTACTGATATGGATGATTCATTTTATTTTGCTCATAAGGAGTTGGATAGCTTGTTCTTCCATGATGAGCGTCTTCAATTGAGATACAGTGATTTACGAAATAGCATTTCAAATGAGTCTCCAGAAAGTAGCTACACGTGCTTTCAAAATGCTCTGAAAAATGATCGTATTGATTTCTTTTTCTTAGGTGATTTCAACGAAGTAGAAATTACAGAATCGCTGAAGTCATTACCCTTTACAGCTAGAGAGAACGGCGTCACTATCCAGTACCATCAATCTTATTCGAATGTTCTACGAGAAGGAATGGTTCAGAGGAATGTTGGGCAATCTATTTTAGAATTAGGCTATCATTCTCCTGTAAAATATGGTGATGATCAGCATCTGCCCATGCTTGTTATGAATGGTTTGTTGGGTGAATTTGCACATTCGAAACTTTTTACAAACGTTCGTGAAAATGCTGGAATAGCTTACACAGTCTCTAGTCAATTGGATTTATTTAGTGGTCTGTTAAGGATGTATGCGGGTATTGATAGAGAAAATCGAAATCAGGCTAGAAAAATGATGAATCATCAATTGCTAGATCTGAAAAAGGGTAACTTTACAGATTTTGAACTTGAACAAACCAAGGAGATGATTCGACGATCTTTGTTGATGGCTCAAGATAATCAACAGACCCTAGTTGAAAGAGTCTATTTGAATGCTCTATTGGGGAAATCAAGCTTTGACATTGATCGATTGGTGGTAAAATTAGAGAGTGTTGATAAAGAAGCTGTCTGTAAAGTTGCCAACAGTTTGAAGTTGCAAGCGATTTACTTTATGGAAGGAGTAGAATGACAAAGGTTACTTTTGAAGAAAAATACTATCCTGCTGTAAAGGAAACAGTCTACAAAACACAATTGTCAAATGGGTTGACAGTTTCTTTACTTCCTAAACAAGATTTCAATGAGGTTTATGGGATTGTAACGGTTCAATTTGGTTCTGTAGATGCAACTTATACAAGCTTGGAAAAAGGTTTATGTCATCATCCAACAGGAATTGCACATTTTCTTGAACATAAATTGTTTGAAAGAGAAAATTCTGAGGATATGATGGCTGCTTTTACTCGATTAGGTGCGGACAGTAATGCCTTTACAAGCTTTACTAAGACCAGCTATCTTTTTTCAACAATTGACCATCTCTTAGAGAGTTTAGATTTGCTAGATGAGTTAGTCGGAGATGTTCATTTTACAGAAGAGTCTATTTTGAGGGAACAGGATATTATCCAGCAAGAACGAGAAATGTACCAAGACGATCCAGACTCACGTTTGTTTTTTGCAACATTAGCCAACCTTTATCCTGATACTCCTTTAGCGACAGATATAGTTGGAAGTGAAAAATCAATTTCTGAGATTCAAGTTTCAAATTTAAAAGAGAACTTTACAGACTTTTACAAACCTGTCAATATGTCACTGTTTTTAGTTGGAAATATTGATGTGGAAGTTGTTGAGGAATACTTTTCGAAAAAGGAAAAGGAAGTTTCAAACCAGTTTACGGTTTCAAAAGAGCAACTCCTTTTGCAGCCTGTGAAGCAAACAGATAGTCTTCGGATGGAAGTTTCTTCACCCAAACTTGCTGTTGCAATTAGAGGTAATGGGCAAATAACAGAAGCTGAGTCTTATCGTTACAATATTTTATTGAAATTACTATTTACGATGATGTTTGGTTGGACTTCTGATCGTTTTCAAAGGTTATATGAGACTGGGAAGTTAGATGCGTCATTGTCACTTGAGGTTGAAGTCAACAGTCGCTTTCATTTTGTGATATTGACAATGGACACCAAAGAGCCTGTTTCTCTGTCGCATCAATTTCGTAAAGCGATTCGTCAGTTTAGTAGTGATGCGGATATTACAGAGGAACATTTAGATCTTGTTAAGAGCGAGATGTTTGGGGAATTTTTCAGTAGCATGAACTCCTTGGAATTTATTGCAACTCAATACGATCCGATGGATCGCGGAGAAACAATTTTTGATTTTCCGAAAATTTTACAGGAAATTACTTTGGAGGATGTTCTAGAAGCTGGACATCGTTTGATTGATAATGGTGATCTAGTTGATTTTACAATCTTTCCAGCTTAAAAGATGACTAATACTAGAAAGAAGGAATGGTACGTATGAGAAAAAAAACAATTGGCGAGGTTCTACGTTTAGCTAGAATTAACCAGGGATTGAGTTTAGAAGAATTGCAGGAAAAAACTGAAATTCAGTTGCATTTTCTAGAAGCTATGGAGGCAGATGATTTCGATTTACTTCCTAGTACCTTCTACGCTCATTCTTTTTTAAGAAAATATGCCTGGGCAGTAGAGTTAGATGAAAGAATTGTATTGGATGCCTATGATTCAGGTAGTATGATCACTTATGAAGAGGTAGATGTCGATGAAGAAGACTTGTCTGGTCGCAGACGATCAAATAAGAAAAAAACGTCATATCTCCCCTTGTTTTATTTCGTTCTATTTGCTTTGTCAATTTTAATTTTTGTCACTTACTATGTTTGGAACTACATCCAAACTCAGCCAAATCCTTCTTCAGCTAATTATAGTGTTGTGAGCTCGACTAGTTCCACAACCTCATCTAGTTCATCTTCTAGTAGTCAGACGTCTAGCTCGTCTTCTACTACGGAATCAACTATTACAGTGTCAGGAGAAGGAAACCGCATTGAAGCTCGGTATAAAACGAGTAAGGAAACCGCTACTGTTCAACTGGCAGTATCAGATGTAACTAGTTGGGTAAGTGTTTCAGGAAGTGAGCTGGAGGGTGGTGTGACACTATCCGCAGACAATAAGAATGCAAAAACAACAGTTTCAACTAAGAATCCCGTTACCATTACTTTAGGTGTAGTGAAGGGAGTTACTGTGACTGTGGACAATCAAACGATTGATACTTCGAAGCTGAAAACTCAGACTGGAACTGTAACACTTACATTTACTACAGATTAAGGAAAAATCAATGAAAAAAGAACAAATTCCTAATGTATTAACTATTGGTAGAATTCTCTTTATACCTCTCTTTATTCTTATTTTGACTTTGGGCCATTCACAAGAAAGTCATTTGCTGGCAGCGATCATCTTTGCAGTTGCTAGTATAACGGATTATCTTGATGGTTACCTTGCTCGTAAATGGAATGTAGTCAGCAACTTTGGAAAATTTGCAGATCCGATGGCTGATAAGCTGTTGGTTATGTCAGCTTTTATCATGTTGATTGAGTTAGGCATGGCTCCAGCTTGGGTTGTTGCTATTATCATCTGTCGTGAACTTGCGGTGACAGGCTTGCGCTTGTTGCTTGTTGAGACGGGAGGGACAGTTCTAGCAGCAGCGATGCCAGGGAAAATCAAGACCTTTAGTCAGATGTTTGCCATTATCTTTTTGCTCTTACATTGGAATTTAATTGGCCAGCTGTTGCTTTATATCGCTTTGTTTTTCACTATCTACTCTGGTTATGATTATTTCAAGGGTAGCGCTCATGTATTCAAAGGGACATTTGGTTCAAAATGAAATCGATTATTGAAGTAAAAAATCTGTCTTTTCGTTATAAGGAAGACCAGGATCATTATGACGTTAATAATGTCTCGTTTCACGTGAAACGGGGAGAATGGCTTTCGATTGTAGGTCATAACGGGAGTGGGAAATCGACAACTATCCGTTTGATTGATGGATTGCTTGAAGCAGAGTCTGGGGAAATCTGGATCGATGGGCAATTGCTGTCCTCTGAGAACGTTTGGGACTTACGCCGTCAAATTGGTATGGTTTTTCAAAATCCAGATAATCAATTTGTGGGGGCGACTGTTGAAGATGATGTTGCCTTTGGTTTAGAAAATCAGGGACTTCCTCGAGAAGAAATGAAGAAGAGAGTGGCTGAATCTTTGGAGTTGGTAGGTATGCTGGACTTTAAGAAGAGAGAACCAGCTCGTTTATCTGGTGGACAAAAACAACGGGTGGCTATTGCAGGAGTTGTTGCCTTGAGGCCAGCTATTTTGATTTTGGACGAGGCTACAAGTATGTTGGATCCTGAGGGACGCAGAGAACTGATTCAGACAGTTCAAGAGATACGAAAAGACCACCAGATGACAGTCGTCTCCATTACACATGATTTAGAGGAAGTTGCGATGAGTGACCGTGTATTGGTCATGAAAAAAGGCCAAGTGGAGTCAACCAGCAGCCCAAGAGAACTTTTTTCTCGGAATGACCTTGACCAGATAGGGTTAGATGAACCTTTTGCTAATCAATTGAGAGAATCTTTGAGAGAGACTGGTTATCAGTTGCCGGATGACTATTTGACAGAAGGAGAGCTAGAGGACAAGTTATGGGAATTACTCTAGAAAATGTGAGCTTTACTTATCAAGAGGGGACTCCCTTATCTTCATCAGCCTTGACTGATGTTTCTTTGACGATTGAGGATGGTTCCTATACAGCTTTAGTAGGGCACACAGGTAGTGGGAAATCAACGATTTTGCAGCTTTTAAATGGCCTATTGGTACCAAGTAAGGGTTCTGTTCGAGTTTTTGATACCGTCATTACCCCTACATCAACCAATAAAGAAATTCGTCAGATTCGAAAGCAAGTCGGTTTAGTGTTTCAATTTGCTGAAAATCAGATTTTCGAAGAGACTGTTTTGAAAGATGTTGCATTTGGACCGCAAAATTTTGGAGTTTCTGAGGAAGTGGCCAAGAAAATTGCGCGTGAAAAGTTAGCCTTGGTAGGCATCGATGAGTCACTCTTTGAGCGCAGTCCTTTTGAACTTTCGGGTGGTCAGATGAGACGTGTGGCTATAGCAGGTATGCTAGCCATGGAGCCAACTGTCTTGGTTTTGGATGAGCCTACAGCTGGACTAGATCCTCTGGGCAGAAAAGAATTGATGACCTTGTTTAAAAAACTCCACCTTTCTGGAATGACAATCGTTCTGGTAACGCATTTGATGGATGACGTAGCTGCATATGCTGATCAGGTCTATGTTATGGAAAAGGGGCGTTTGGTCAAAAGTGGCAAACCGAGCGAAGTTTTCCAAGATGTAGCCTCTATGGAAAAGGTGCAGTTAGGTGTGCCTAAAATAACAGCCTTTTGTAAACGTTTGGCAGATAGAGGTGTAGCTTTTAAAAAATTGCCAATCAAGATAGAGGAGTTTAAGGAGTCGCTAAATGGATAGTATGATTTTAGGGCGTTATATACCGGGGGATTCCATTATTCATCGCTTGGATCCACGTAGTAAATTGCTTGCCATGATCCTGTTGATTTTGATTGTATTTTGGGCTAATAATCCCCTCACAAATCTCATTTTGTTTATAGCGACAGGTATATTTATCGCTTTGTCAGGCGTTTCCCTTTCATTTTTCATTCAGGGATTAAAATCCATGTTCTTCTTGATCGCTTTTACGACTCTTTTTCAGCTCTTTTTCATTTCAAGTGGAAATGTCCTATTTGAGTTTTCTTTTATAAAAATAACGGATTATGCTTTGCAACAAGCTGGAATTATTTTCTGTCGTTTTGTGTTGATTATTTTCTTTTCAACCTTGCTGACATTAACGACCATGCCTTTGAGTCTGGCAGCAGCAGTTGAAGCTCTTTTAGCACCGCTGAAACGTGTGAAAGTTCCCGTTCATGAAATTGGCCTCATGTTATCAATGAGTTTGCGTTTTGTTCCAACATTGATGGATGACACGACGAGAATTATGAATGCTCAAAAAGCTCGTGGAGTTGACTTTGGCGAAGGTAGCATCGTTCAAAAAGTAAAGGCTATGATTCCAATTTTAATTCCTCTTTTTGCGACGAGCTTAAAGCGTGCAGATTCATTGGCAATTGCCATGGAAGCGCGTGGCTATCAGGGAGGAAAGGGTAGAAGTCAGTATAGACAGTTGAGATGGAGCCAAAAGGATACACTGACAATTCTTGTGATTTTGGTACTGGGATGTTTCTTATTTTTCTTAAAATCTTAGCAGGTTTGTAGGATTGATAAGAAGCTCAAAGTAGCAGGTTTTTAGTATAAAGGTAGGAATATGAACCGTTTTAAAAAATCAAAATATCTAATCATCGTTTTTGTCACAGTTCTGGCAGTTTCTGTACTATTAGTGACAACCTATTCAAGCGCTATTGTGACGAAACTAGGAGATGGGATTTCCTTGGTAGATAGAATTGTTCAAAAACCCTTTCAGTGGTTTGATACTTTCAAATCGGATTTGGGACATTTGACGCAGACTTACAATGAAAATGAGAGTCTAAAAAAACAGCTCTATCAACTAGAGGTGGAGTCTAATCAATCAGAAAGTTTAAAAAATGAAAATGAACAACTACGTCAGTTGCTGGATATGAAGTCAAAATTGCAGGCTACAAAAACCATTGTAGCAGATGTGATTATGCGAGCTCCAGTATCTTGGAAACAAGAGTTAACAATTGATGTGGGAAGTTCAAAAGGAGCTTCTGAAAATATGTTGGCCATTGCAAACGGGGGTTTGATTGGTAGTGTTTCAAAGGTGGAGGATCATTCAACAACGGTCAATCTATTGACAAACACCGAAAATTTAGACAAAATTTCTGTTAAAATCCTGCATGGTTCTACTGAAATTTACGGGATTATCGTTGGTTATGATAAGGAATCTGAACTGCTTAAAATTAGTCAATTAAACAGCAACAGCGACATTAGCGCAGGAGACAAGGTGACTACAGGGGGGCTCGGAAACTTTAATGTTAAGGATATTCCTGTTGGAGAGGTTGTTGCTACAACACACAGCAGTGATTATCTAACAAAGGAAGTAACAGTAAAGTTAAGTGCTGACACCAAAAATCTTCATGTGGTAGAGTTAGTGGGGAATTAGCAATGAGACTGTTAAAACAAATTGGTATTTTCTTTTTACTCCCTTTTGTCGTATTAATTGATGCACATATTGGACAATTGGTAGGATCCTTCTTCCCTCACTTTCATTTAGTAAGTCATTTTCTGTTTTTATTTCTCTTGTTTGAGACAATTGAGGTTTCAGAATATCTCTATCTAGCTTACTGCTGTATAGTGGGTTTGGTGTACGATATCTATTTTTTTCACTTGATAGGAATTGCGACACTTCTATTTATCTTGATAGGTGCTTCGCTCCATAAGTTTAATAGTGTAATTTTGATGAACCGTTGGACAAGAATGTTAACAATAGTTGTGATGAGTTTCCTATTTGATATGGGGAGCTATCTCCTTGCTCTTGCTATGGGATTGACAGTAGAATCGATGCCAGTTTTTATTGTCTACAGCCTTGTCCCATCAATGATTTTAAACTTTTTATGGATGCTTATTTTCCAATATATTTTTGAAAAATGTTATCTATAAGAAAGAAATAAAAATGTAACAAAGGCGTAATATTTATTATGTCTTTTTTTGGTATACTAGTAATGTCTTAAATAGAAGGAGTATCTACACAATATGAAGAAAAAAATCTTAGCGTCACTTTTATTAAGTACAGTATTAGTGTCTCAAGCGGCAGTATTGACAACTGTCCACGCTGAAACAACTGATGAAAAGATTGCTGCTCAAGATAGTAAGATTAGTAATTTGACATCTCAACAAAAAGAAGCTCAAAAACAAGTAGATGAAATCCAAACGCAAGTTACAGCTATCCAAACTCAACAAACGAACTTGGAAGCTGAGAACGAAACTCTACAAGCTGAATCTAAAAAACTTGAAGGAGAAATTACAGAGCTTTCTAAGAACATTGTTGCTCGTAATGAATCTTTGGAGAAACAAGCACGTAGCGCACAAACAAACGGTGCAGCAACTAGCTACATCAATACAATTGTAAACTCAAAATCAATTACAGAAGCTATTTCACGTGTTGCAGCAATGAGCGAGATTGTATCAGCTAACAACAAAATGTTGGAACAACAGAAAGCTGATAAGAAATCTATCGCTGAAAAACAGGTTGCAAATAATGAAGCAATCAACACTGTCATTGCGAACCAACAAACGCTTGCTGACGATGCACAAGCATTGACAACAAAACAAGCAGAGTTGAAAGTTGCTGAGTTAAACCTTGCTGCAGAGAAAGCTACTGCAGAAAGTGATAAAGCTACTTTATTGGAACAAAAAGCAGCAGCAGAGGCAGAAGCAAAAGCAGCAGCTGAAGCAGAAGCGGCTTATAAAGCACGTCAAACAAGCCAACAACAATCAGTTGTTGCTTCTGGAAATACAACACTTTCAGATCAAGTGCAAGCGACTTCAAGCTCTTCATCAGATGATGATTCAAGCTACACTCCAGCTCCAACTCCAACTAGACAGCGTCCAACATACAGTACAAATGCTTCAAGTTATCCTGTAGGTCAATGTACATGGGGTGCTAAGACCTTGGCTCCATGGGCCGGTGATTATTGGGGTAATGGCGGTCAGTGGGCAGCTAGTGCAGCGGCAGCTGGATTCCGTACAGGTTCTACCCCACAAGTTGGTGCAATTGCTTCATGGGATGATGGAGGATACGGACATGTAGCAGTTGTTACGGCTGTTGAGTCCCCAACTCGCATTCAAGTTTCAGAATGTAACTATGATGGTAGCGGAACTCAACCGATCGGAAATTATCGTGGATGGTTTAATCCCACAGCATCACGTGGTACAGTAAGATATATTTACCCAAACTAACATATTAATTATTATTAAAAAATTTAGGGTGAGGTTTTATTAATCTCACCCTTTGTATAGTATTAATAAAAAATTTTCATCAGAATGTTTTTGTCATTATGGAATTAAAGATTGGATGAAAATTATCAGATATATAGCTAGAATAAGTATGTTTATCTAACGAAAGAATAACAAGGTTTTAAGAGAGTTGGTACTGGAATTATGTTTACTTATAAAATGAATGTTGATGTTCATGAGTGGGATTTATTTTTACAAAATCATCCTCAAGGAAATTTATTGCAGAGTAGTGATTGGGCCAATATAAAGGATACTTGGGGGAATGAGAGAGTTGGATTTTATAAAGAAAATCAACTAGTTGGAGTAGCGAATATATTAATCCAGCCTCTTCCATTAGGATTTTCCATGTTCTATATTCCAAGAGGTCCAGTTATTAATTATGAAGATAAAGAACTTTTGAAATTTGTGCTTTTAACATTGAAAAAACTTGCTAAAAAAAGCCATGCAATAATGGTTAAATTTGATCCAAGTCTTTTCATCAGCCTAAGTCTTATCGATCAAGAAATTATCCAAAATTCTAAAACTTTTGAAATTATTGAGGAATTGCAAAAAAACAAAGTTCATTGGACAGGTTTGACAAAGGATATGGCCGAAAACATACAACCTCGTTTTCAAGCTAATATTCATAAAGAAAACTTCTCGCTAGATCAACTATCCAAGTCTACTAAACAGACAATCCGAACTGCAAGAAATAAAGGATTGGAAGTGAAATTTGGTGGCCTTGATTTATTAGATGAATTTTCATTTTTAATGAAGAAAACAGAGTCTCGTAAGAATATCAGTTTACGAGGTAAAGATTATTATCAGAAGTTACTGAATACTTATCCTGATCACTCCTTCATCACACTGAGCTATTTAGACTTACCTAATAGACTGAAAGAAGTTGAGCAGCAACTCGAAAAGAATCTTAAAATAGCGCAGAAGTTCACAGATAAAACGAAGGAAAGTAAAATAAGAGATAATCAGCAAGAGAGAAAACGATTAGAGGAAGAAATTTCTTTCCTTAAGAGTTATATTGATAGAGGGGATAGTATTGTCCCGTTGTCTGGAACTTTAACCATCGAATTTGGGAAAACTTCTGAAAACTTATATGCTGGAATGAATGAGGAATTTAGGCATTATCAACCTGCTATTCCAACATGGTTTGAGACGGCTCAATATTCATTTGAACGTGGGGCAGATACTCATAATATGGGTGGAATTGAAAACAACTTAGAAGGTGGGTTATTTAATTTTAAGTCTAAGTTTAATCCCACTATTGAAGAATTTGCTGGTGAGTTTAACTATCCAATTAGTTCATTATATTTCTTGTTTAATTTAGCTTATAAGATTCGTAAGAAACTTCGAAGTAGATAGCATAAACTAATTATTTTGTCACTACATTAAATTTAAAAAAATTAGCTATCAGAACATCTCAGCAGTATATGTTGAGATGTTTTAAATTTAGAGCTTTTAACTAGTAATTTAGTATCATAAAATCACTTGAAATAAAGCTCCAATTATGATAAAATAAAACTTGTCGTGTAAACGATAATACTCATTCTTGATGAATTGTGAAACTGTTGCCCTCGGGTCGTTTTGCAAGTTGAAGTCGAGGAGAGGAAAAAAACAAAAAGGAGAAATACTCATGGCAGTAATTTCAATGAAACAACTTCTTGAGGCTGGTGTACACTTTGGTCACCAAACTCGTCGCTGGAACCCTAAGATGGCTAAGTACATCTTCACTGAGCGTAACGGAATCCACGTTATCGACTTGCAACAAACTGTAAAATACGCTGACCAAGCATACGACTTTATGCGTGATGCGGCAGCTAACGATGCAGTTGTATTGTTTGTTGGTACTAAAAAACAAGCTGCTGACGCTGTTAAAGAAGAAGCAGAACGTTCAGGTCAATACTACATCAACCACCGTTGGTTGGGTGGAACTCTTACTAACTGGGGAACTATCCAAAAACGTATTGCTCGTTTGAAAGAAATCAAACGTATGGAAGAAGAAGGAATCTTCGACGTTCTTCCTAAGAAAGAAGTTGCACTTCTTAACAAACAACGTGCACGTCTTGAAAAATTCTTGGGTGGTATCGAAGACATGCCTCGTATCCCAGATGTAATGTACGTAGTTGACCCACATAAAGAACAAATCGCTGTTAAAGAAGCTAAAAAATTGGGTATCCCAGTTGTAGCGATGGTTGACACAAACACTGATCCAGACGATATCGATGTAATCATCCCAGCTAACGATGACGCTATCCGCGCTGTTAAATTGATCACAGCTAAATTGGCTGACGCTATCATCGAAGGACGTCAAGGTGAAGATGCAGCAGCAGTTGAAGCAGAATTTGCAGCTTCAGAAGCTCAAGCTGACTCAATCGAAGAAATCGTTGAAGTTGTAGAAGGCGACAACGCTTAATTCATATAAATAGTAATTACCTAGGAGGGCGGGGCCTAGCCCAGCTCTCCTATTTTTAAAAAATATAGGAGAATCAAAATGGCAGAAATTACAGCTAAACTTGTAAAAGAGTTGCGTGAAAAATCTGGTGCCGGTGTTATGGACGCTAAAAAAGCGCTTGTAGAAACAGACGGTGATATCGAAAAAGCGATCGAATTGCTTCGCGAAAAAGGTATGGCGAAGGCAGCTAAGAAAGCTGACCGTGTTGCTGCAGAAGGTTTGACTGGTGTATTTGTTAATGGTAACGTTGCAGCAGTAGTTGAAGTAAATGCTGAAACTGACTTCGTTGCGAAAAACGCTCAATTCGTTGACTTGGTAAACGCAACAGCTAAAGTAATTGCTGAAGGTAAACCAGCTAACAACGAAGAGGCTCTTGCTTTGACAATGCCTTCAGGTGAAACTCTTGAAGCTGCATATGTATCTGCAACAGCTACAATCGGTGAAAAAATCTCATTCCGTCGTTTTGCTTTGCTTGAAAAAACAGATGCACAACACTTTGGAGCATACCAACACAATGGTGGCCGTATCGGTGTTATCTCTGTTATTGAAGGTGGAGACGAAGCGCTTGCTAAACAAATCTCAATGCACATTGCTGCGATGAAACCAACAGTTCTTTCTTACAAAGAATTGGATGAGCAATTTGTTAAAGATGAGTTGGCACAATTGAATCACGTAATCGACCAAGATAACGAAAGCCGTGCAATGGTTGGTAAACCAGCTCTTCCACACTTGAAGTATGGATCAAAAGCACAATTGTCTGATGAAGTGATTGCTCAAGCTGAAGCTGATATCAAAGCTGAGTTGGCTGCAGAAGGCAAACCAGAAAAAATCTGGGACAAAATTATCCCAGGTAAAATGGACCGCTTCATGCTTGATAACACCAAAGTTGACCAAGCATACACACTTCTTGCACAAGTATACATCATGGATGACAGCAAGACAGTTGAAGCTTACCTTGAATCAGTAAATGCTTCAGTAGTTGAGTTCGCTCGCTTTGAAGTTGGTGAAGGTATCGAGAAAGCTACAAACGACTTTGAAGCAGAAGTTGCAGCTACAATGGCAGCAGCCTTAAATAACTAATAATGAAAAGGAAGCAATTTGCTTCCTTTTTTTATTTTAGAGTGAGTAAATAAAAAGCCCTTTAAAAGGGCTAAGTGCATTTAGGAGACTACACTTCAAATTCATAGAGTGCTGTAGACAGATAACGTTCGCCGTTATCTGGTGCTAAAGCAAGGACTTTCTTACCTGTACCTAATTTCTTGGCAACCTCAATTGCCCCGTAAATTGCTGCAGCTGAAGAAATTCCAACAAGGAAGCCTTCTTTTCCACCAATTTCACGGCCAAGCGCTAGAGCATCATCTGATGTTACGCGGACGATACCATCATAGGCCTTTGTATCAAGTGTCTCAGGAATAAATCCAGCTGAGATGCCTTGAATTTTGTGGGGTCCTGGTTTTTCACCAGACAAGATAGCTGACTCGTCTGCCTCAACTGCATAAACTTGAATGTTTGAATTTGCTGCTTTAAGAGCGTGAGAGACACCTGAGATCGTTCCACCAGTACCAACACCACCCACAAAAGCATCTAAACCATCAGAACCGAAAGCAGCTAGTATTTCAGCTCCTGTTGTTCTTTCGTGTACTTCTGGATTAGCTGGATTATTAAATTGGAGTGGAAGGAAGCCGTCACGTTCAGCAGCGATTTCCTGAGCTTTAGCAATGGCCCCTTTCATTCCTTCGCTACCAGGAGTGAGGACGAGTTCAGCACCATAGGCTTGGATAATTTTACGGCGTTCCACACTCATCGTTTCAGGCATGACGATAACAACTTTATATCCTTTAGCAGCACCAACCCATGAAAGACCGATACCAGTGTTTCCACTCGTTGCTTCAACAATGGTAGCACCCGGTTTTAGAATACCATCTTGTTCCGCTTTTTCAATCATACTAAGGGCAATACGGTCTTTTACTGACGATCCAGGGTTAAAAGCTTCTAGTTTAACATAGACGTCTGCAGCACCCTCTGGAACAATGTTGTTGAGTTTAACAATCGGTGTTTGTCCAATTAGTTCAGTGATATTATTATAAATAGTCATAGATATACCTCTTTGTATAAGATGATACTAGTATAACGCGCTCAAGGCTATTTGTAAAATATAGAAATCCTATCAAAGTGATAGGATTTTTTTATATCAAAAGTCTAAGCCATTAATTTTTAATCGATTGTGATAAGCCAATTCTAATAAATAGGTGTAAAGTGGAAGGATGTCCGCTTTTTTAGGGAATTCAAATTTATGGAAACTCAGGTGCTCATTGTGTGCTTTTAGAAAGACATTTTCTAAATAAGTGATCGTAATCTCACTATCATCTATACCTGCTCCAGCAGTTTCCATTTCAACGTTTACAATGTTCATCAAAAAGAGTGACTTAACAGACGTCTTGCGACCAGTAGCACCTTGCTTATCTGTAAAAATAATACGGATATTTGTAAAGATGATTGAATCTCGAATGAGTTTATACCCGCTTTGAATTTCTTCATTCTCTAGTAGATATTGTCCATATTCTTTAATAAGAGTCTCTTTGTTTTCCTCGCTAAAATTTCCAGCAAGTCCTTGAATAAATTTCCCAAAAGCCATGTATTTCTCCTTTGTTTACACTAAGTTTACAGGAACTTCAACTTCTCGTAAACCTTGATCTGTTAAAGTAACCTTTCCATTAAAAAACTCTACAAGAGCAGACTTGATATTTTCTTTCTCTTCCTTATCAACATAAATTATGGTATCGATTTGATCTGTAAAGTTTGTCTCGAGTTCCATGAGATTATGTTCTTTAAGGAAATTACCATACTCTTGGTATTGAGCGTAAGACATCTGAATGGCTATGCCAGCTTGCTCTTTGATTTCAATAATGCCTATTTCTTTGACAGCCAAGGCCACACTACCTGCATAAGCACGAATCAAACCACCAGCACCTAACTTAATTCCACCAAAGTAACGAGTAACTACTACGCAGACATTCGTAAGATTATGATTTTCTAAGACGCCAAGCATAGGGACTCCAGCAGTACCACTAGGTTCTCCATCATCACTCGTACGCTTGATCTCACTGCGTTCCCCTACAATAAAAGCAGAGCAGTTATGGGTGGCTTTGTAGTGTTCTTTTTTGATGGTAGTGATAAAATCACGGGCCTCTTCTTCGCTATAGACACGCTTTGCGTGACAGATAAAGCGTGATTTTTTGATTTCTTCTTGGACCTGCCCATCCTCTTTAATTGTTCTAAATTCCATGATTTAATTGTACTAAAAAATTACCTAAAGCGCTAGATTTTTACGAATAAAGAAGTATGAAAGTAAATCCAAATTACCTCGGTCGCTTGTTTACTGAGAAAGAATTAACTGAAGAGGAACGACAGATGGCGGTGAAACTGCCGGCAATGAGAAAAGAGAAAGGGAAACTGTTTTGTCAACGTTGTAATAGTAGTATTCTAGAAGAATGGTATTTACCTATCGGCGCTTACTATTGTAGGGAGTGCTTGCTGATGAAGCGAGTCAGGAGTGATCAAGCCTTATACTATTTTTCGCAGGAAGATTTTCCTAAGCAAGATGTTCTCAAATGGTGTGGTCAGTTAACCCCTTTTCAGGAAAAGGTATCAGAGGGGTTGATTCGAGCAGTCGAAAAGAAAGAACCGACTTTAGTTCATGCTGTGACAGGAGCTGGAAAGACAGAGATGATCTATCAAGTTGTAGCTAAAGTGATTGATGATGGTGGTGCAGTTTGTTTGGCCAGTCCTCGAATTGATGTATGTTTAGAACTGTATAAGCGACTGCAGAATGACTTTGCTTGCGATATAGCGCTACTCCATGGCGAATCAGAGCCCTATTTTCGAACTCCCTTAGTAATTGCAACAACTCATCAGTTATTAAAATTTTATCATGCTTTTGATTTGTTGATAGTGGATGAGGTAGATGCCTTTCCTTATGTTGACAACACTATGCTTTACTATGCTGTAAAGAATAGTGTAAAGGAGGATGGATTGAGGATATTCCTTACAGCAACTTCTACAAATGAGTTAGATAGGAAGGTTCGCACAGGGGAATTAAAAAGATTAAGCTTGCCGAGACGGTTTCATGGAAATCCTTTGATTATTCCTAAACCAGTCTGGTTATCGGATTTTAATCGCTGTTTAGAGAAAAATCAATTGTCAACCAAGTTAAAGACTTATATTGAGAAACAGAGAAGAACAGGTTATCCTTTGCTAATTTTTACATCAGAGATTAAGAAAGGCGAAAAACTAAAAGAAATATTACAGGTGGATTTCCCGAATGAGAATATCGGTTTTGTATCTTCTGTGACAGAAGACCGGTTAGAGCAAGTGCAAGCTTTTCGAAATGGAGAGTTGACGATACTGATCAGTACGACAATATTGGAACGCGGAGTTACCTTCCCTTGTGTAGATGTTTTCGTAGTAGAAGCTAATCATCGTCTCTTTACCAAGTCTAGTTTGATTCAGATTGGAGGGCGAGTTGGACGCAGTATGGATAGACCAACTGGTGAGTTGCTCTTCTTTCATGATGGAGTAAATGCTTCCATCAAAAAGGCAATCAAGGAAATCAAGCAGATGAACAAGGAGGCGGGATTATGAACTGTTTACTATGTGGCCAGACTACAAAGAGTGAGCTGACTTTTAGCAGTCTCTTCCTTTTGAAGGATGACTGCAGTTATCTTTGCTCAGCTTGTGCTTCTAGTTTTGAGAAGATTGGTGAGAATTATTGCCCAAACTGTATGAAATTAGCTCTGTCAACTCAGTGTCAAGATTGTAAATCTTGGTGTAAAGAAGGAATTCAGGTTGATCATAAGGCAATCTTTACCTATAATCAAGCTATGAAAGACTTTTTCAGTAGATATAAGTTTGATGGAGATTTCTTGCTTAGAAAAGTTTTTGCTTCCGTTCTTGCTGAGGAGTTGAAAAAGTATAGAGGTTATCAATTTGTGTTGATTCCCCTAAGTCCTGAAAGATTGCTTGAGAGGGGATTTAACCAGGTTGAAGGTTTGGTTGAGGCAGCAGGCTTTTCTTTTAAAGATATATTAGGAAAAAGAGAAGAGAGCGCTAGTTCTTCTAAAAGCCGTTCGGAAAGGTTAGCTACTGAAATTCCATTTTTTATTAAAGATGGAATCTCGCTTCCTAAGAAGATTTTGCTGATTGATGACATCTATACAACAGGGGCAACTGTGAATCGTGTGAAACGACTTTTGGAAGAAGCAGGTGCTTTGGAAGTTAAAACTTTTTCCCTTGTAAGATGAGGAAAAAATTTGCAAAATGAAAATGAAAGCGTTATAATATAGTTAGAAAAACAAAAATGTTTAGAAAGAAGGTACTTATATGATTAAATATAGTATCCGTGGTGAAAACCTAGAAGTAACAGAAGCAATTCGTGATTATGTAGTTTCTAAACTCGAAAAGATTGAAAAGTATTTTCAACCTGAGCAGGAGTTGGATGCACGTGTGAACTTGAAAGTTTACCGTGAGAAAACGGCAAAGGTTGAAGTAACAATTCCGCTTGGATCTATCACTCTTCGCGCTGAAGATATTTCTCAAGATATGTATGGTTCTATCGATCTTGTAACAGATAAAATTGAACGTCAGATTCGTAAAAATAAAACTAAAATCGAACGTAAGAATAAAAATAAAGTTGCGACAAGTCAACTCTTTACAGATGCTCTAGTTGAAGATGCAAATGTTGTGCAACCAAAAGTCGTTCGTTCAAAACAAATTGATTTGAAGCCAATGGATTTAGAAGAAGCTCTTCTCCAAATGGATTTATTGGGACATGATTTCTTTATCTATGTAGATGTAGAAGATCAAACAACTAATGTTTTGTATCGCCGTGAAGATGGTGAAGTCGGTTTGTTAGAAGTGAAAGAATCATAAAATAGAATTTTCAAAGTGGTTTACACCAGTGTAAACCACTTTTGTATTGCAATATTATAAAAGGTATAAATGGGGGCAGTTATGAAAGACGTAGTGATTGTTTCTGCAGTACGAACTCCAATAGGCTCCTTTGGAGGAAGTTTGAAGAATGTTTCAGCTGTTGATTTGGGAGCGTTGGTTATTAAGAGTGCTTTGGAAAAAGCCAATGTCAAACCAGAGCTAGTAGATGAAGTGATTATGGGGAATGTCCTAGGCGCAGGTTTAGGTCAAAACGTAGCTCGTCAAATGAGCATTCACGCAGGACTCCCTGAATTTACACCAGCCTTTACTATCAACAAGGTTTGTGGTTCTGGTTTGAAGGCAGTGCAGTTAGCTGCGCAAGCGATACGATGTGGCGATGCAGATATTATCGTAGCTGGTGGTGCAGAAAACATGAGTCAGGCTCCATACGTTTTGCCAAGCTTCCGTTGGGGCGGCCGTATGGGCGATTCGAAAGTGGTAGATACCATGATTAAGGACGGTTTGTCTGATGCCTTTAACGAGTACCATATGGGAATTACAGCCGAGAATGTGGCTGAAGAATATGGTATCAGTCGAGAAGAGCAAGATGCTCTTGCTTTAGAGTCACAAAAACGAGCAGTTGCAGCTATAGAATCTGGACGCTTTAAAGAAGAGATTGTGCCAGTTGTCATTCCTCAACGCAAAGGCGATCCCATCGTTTTTGATACAGATGAATATCCTAGAAAAGATGCTAGCTTAGAGAGTTTGTCTAAGCTAGGTTCTGTTTTCAAAAAAGACGGTTCTGTCACAGCTGGAAATGCTTCAGGAATCAATGATGGGGCAGCAGCTGTCTTAATCATGAGTTCTGAAAAAGCTGAAGAATTAGGACTTTCAGTGATTGCCCGCATTCGTTCGTATGCAAGTGCAGGTTTGGACCCTAAGATGATGGGATGTGGACCGATTTATGCGACTCGCAAGGCTCTTGAAAAAGGCAATTTGACAGTTAAAGATCTCGACTTGATTGAGTCAAATGAAGCCTTTGCTGCCCAGACTCGTGCAGTTGGTAAAACACTTGGTTTCAACACAGATATTGTCAACGTCAATGGTGGCGCCATTGCTCTTGGTCACCCAATTGGGGCTTCCGGTTGCCGTATCCTAGTAACGCTGGTACATGAGATGATGAAACGTGATGCTAAAACTGGGTTAGCGACTCTCTGTATCGGAGGAGGGATGGGGACTGCCCTTATCGTGGAACGTTAGGTGTTAGTGATCTGAACACGTGGGTAGGAGGGTGATGATTCTCTCCTATTTTTGTGTCTGAAGTTAGAGAAATGAAGGGCTTGCATCTTTTAAAAGGTCGCTTTTTAAGGGTTTTTATGATATAATAATGCGCAAGAGGTTTAGAATGAAAAAAAATAATTTAATCCCGTTTTCTGCGGTCTGGCTAGGACTTGCAACTTTCGGAATCTTAACTTTGCTGATTATTTTTTCACATAATCTTGCTGTAACAATCACTGTTTTGTTTTTATTTGTACTTCTTTATCTGCTTTTATTTGTCTGGCAAAAAAAACAGTATGAAAAGAGCGAAATTGAACAAATCCAATACGTAAATCATCAAGCTGAAGATAGTTTAAACACGCTGCTCGAACAAATGCCGGTTGGTGTTCTGAAATTAGACCTATCTACTGGCGAAGTGGAATGGTTTAATCCTTATGCTGAGTTGATTTTGACTACTGAAGAAGGCGAAATTGATGTTGAATTGATTCAAACCATCATCAAAGCTTCGGTGGGGAACCCAGGTTCTTACGCTACCTTGGGGGAAACACGCTATGCCGTTCATATGGACAAGGCTTCGGGTGTCCTGTATTTCTTTGACGTTTCAGGGGAATATGAAGCAACTGTTGAATTGGTAACGAGTCGACCAGTGATTGGGGTCATCTCGGTCGATAACTACGATGATCTAGAAGATGCAACTTCGGATTCGGATATCAGTCATATCAATAGTTTTGTGGCCAACTTTGTATCGGAGTTTGCGGAGAAGTATGCCATGTTTTCTCGGCGAGTGGGGATGGATCGGTTTTATCTATTTACTGATTATACCGTGCTTGAGGAATTGATGAATGATAAGTTCTCTGTCATTGATATTTTCCGCGAAGAGTCGAAACAGAGACAATTGCCCTTGACTTTAAGTATGGGATTTTCTTATGGTGATGGAAATCATGATGAGATAGGAAAAGTTGCTCTCCTAAACTTGAACCTAGCCGAGGTTCGCGGTGGTGACCAGGTGGTAGTCAAGGAAAATAACGAAACCAAGAATCCAGTCTACTTTGGTGGAGGAACTGCTGCGTCTATCAAACGTACTCGTACACGTACGAGAGCCATGATGACAGCCATTTCTGATAAGATTCGAAGTGTTGACCAGGTTTTTGTAGTCGGTCATAAAAATCTAGATATGGATGCTTTGGGATCTGCTGTTGGTATGCAGTTGTTTGCAAGTAATATTATCGAGAACAGTTATGCTGTCTACGATGCAGACCATATGCCAGCAGATATCGAACGTGCTATTCAGTTCTTGAAGAAGGAAGATGTCACGAAACTTTTATCTCTTACAGATGCGATGAAGTTAGTTACAAACCGTTCATTATTGATTCTAGTGGATCATTCCAAGACGGCTTTGACCTTGTCAAAAGATTTTTATGATTTGTTCACTCAAACTATTGTTATTGACCATCATAGACGTGATCAGGATTTCCCAGAGAATGCAGTCATCACCTATATCGAAAGTGGAGCAAGTAGTGCCAGTGAGTTGGTCACAGAATTGATTCAGTTCCAAAATTCTAAGAAAAATCGTTTGAGTCGTATGCAGGCCAGTGTTTTGATGGCTGGTATGATGCTGGATACCAAGAATTTCACATCTCGCGTGACGAGCCGAACCTTTGATGTGGCGAGCTATCTGAGAACACGGGGAAGTGACAGTATTGCTATCCAGGAGATTGCTGCGACAGATTTTGAAGAATACCGTGAGGTAAATGAACTCATTTTACAAGGTCGTAAGTTAGGTTCAGATATCTTGATTGCCCAAGCTAAGGACTCAATGTCTTATGACACAGTTGTTATCAGTAAAGCTGCCGATGCTATGTTGGCTATGTCTGGTATTGAAGCCAGCTTCGTTCTAGCAAAAAATACACAAGGATTTATCTCTATCTCGGCTCGAAGTCGTAGTAAAATCAATGTGCAACGCATTATGGAAGAGTTGGGTGGTGGAGGTCACTTTAATCTAGCTGCCGCGCAAATCGAGGATATGAGTTTGTCGGAAGCAGGAGAAAAATTGACTCAACTAATCTTGGAAGAACTAAAGGAAAAGGAGAAAGAAGAATGAAAGTAATCTTTTTAGCAGATGTTAAAGGAAAAGGGAAGAAAGGCGAAATTAAGGAAGTACCAACTGGCTACGCTCAAAACTTCCTGATTAAAAAGAATTTGGCCAAGGAAGCGACTGCTCAAGCAGTGGGTGAGTTGCGTGGAAAACAAAAATCAGAAGAAAAGGCTCATGCAGAGATGATTGCTGAAGCAAAGGCTATCAAGGCTAAGCTGGAAGCAGAAGAAACTGTTGTAGAGTTTGTTGAAAAGGTTGGACCAGATGGCCGTACATTTGGTTCCATCACTAACAAGAAAATTGCAGAAGAATTGCAAAAGCAGTTTGGTATTAAGATTGACAAACGCAATATTCAAGTGCAAGCACCAATTCGAGCAGTAGGTTTGATTGATGTACCAGTGAAGATCTATCAAGATGTTACAAGTGTCATCAATCTTCGTGTAAAAGAAGGTTAAGTTTACAACTTCTTGACAAGATTGTAAAAGGAAGGAAAGTCGGATGGCAGAAGTAGAGGAACTGCGAGTTCAACCTCAGGATATTTTAGCAGAACAATCTGTTCTGGGGGCTATTTTTATAGATGAGAGTAAGCTCGTTTTTGTCCGAGAATACATTGATTCTCGCGACTTCTTTAAGTATGCTCATCGGTTGATTTTCCAAGCGATGGTAGACTTGTCGGATCGTGGAGAAGCGATTGATGCGACAACAGTTCGGACGATTTTGGATAGCCAAGGCGATCTGCAAAATATTGGTGGATTGTCCTATCTTGTTGAAATTGTCAACTCTGTACCAACTTCAGCTAATGCGGAATATTATGCTAAAATTGTAGCGGAAAAGGCTATGCTACGTCGCTTGATTTCCAAGTTGACAGAGTCTGTCAACCAAGCCTATGAAGCTTCTAAGCCTGCAGATGAAATCATCGCTCAAGCAGAAAAGGGACTCATTGATGTCAGTGAAAACGCCAATCGTAGTGGTTTCAAGAATATTCGAGATATTCTGAATATCAACTTTGGGAACCTAGAAGTTCGGTCACAACAAACAACGGATATCACAGGTATTGCTACAGGCTATCGTGATTTGGACCATATGACGACAGGTCTCCACGAGGAGGAACTAATTATACTAGCGGCGCGACCAGCGGTTGGTAAGACGGCCTTTGCTTTGAACATTGCTCAGAACATCGGGACCAAGTTGGACAAGACGGTAGCCATCTTTTCACTGGAAATGGGTGCAGAAAGCCTAGTAGACCGTATGCTGGCAGCAGAAGGTTTGGTGGAGTCTCATTCTATTCGTACTGGTCAATTGACTGATGAGGAGTGGCAAAAGTATACCATTGCTCAAGGTAACCTAGCCAACGCGAGTATCTATATCGATGATACACCAGGGATTCGGATCACGGAAATTCGTTCGCGTTCACGTAAACTGGCTCAAGAAACAGGCAATCTAGGCTTGATTTTGATCGACTACCTACAGCTTATCACAGGTACTGGTCGTGAGAACCGCCAACAAGAAGTCTCTGAAATTTCTCGTCAGTTGAAAATTCTAGCCAAGGAATTAAAGGTTCCAGTCATTGCTCTTAGTCAGTTATCTCGTGGAGTGGAACAGCGTCAGGATAAGAGACCAGTCTTGTCTGATATTCGTGAATCGGGTTCTATCGAGCAGGATGCGGATATCGTAGCTTTTCTATACCGTGACGACTACTACGATCGTGCGGGTCAAGAAGAGGAAGGAATTCCAAATAACAAGGTTGAGGTTATCATCGAGAAAAACCGTAGTGGAGCTCGTGGAACGGTGGAATTGATTTTCCAAAAAGAATACAATAAATTTTCAAGTATCTCAAAGAGGGAGGCATAAGATGTCAGATGCATTTACAGATGTAGCCAAGATGAAAAAAATCAAAGAAGAAATCAAGGCACATGAGGGACAAGTCGTTGAAATGACTTTGGAGAATGGCCGTAAGCGCCAAAAAAATAGATTGGGTAAGCTAATTGAGGTTTATCCATCTCTATTTATCGTTGAATTTGGGGATGTTGAAGGAGACAAACAAGCCAATGTCTATGTTGAATCCTTCACCTACTCAGATATCTTGACAGAAAAGAATTTGATTCGCTATCTAGACTAAGAATCCTAAAATGAAGTGAGCTTTGCTCACTTTTTTCTTTTTCTCCCGAATAGTATAAACGAGGGTAACCTCGGAAATTTATATTATTAAGGAGAATGAATGACGTTTTTTAAATCAGGAGTTAAGAAGAGTAGATGTACTCAGTTGAGTGTAGGGCTGGCTACTTTGTTTGTTACAAGCACCTTTTTGTTTGGTGGGGAATCGGTTCAAGCCGACAGTGTAGCGCGTGGAGATGATTATCCGCTTCACTACAAAAATGGTAGTGTAGAAATCGACCAGTGGCGGATGTATTCTCGCCAGTGTACCTCTTTTGCGGCCTTTCGTTTGAGTAGTGTAAATGGCTTTGAGATTCCTCCTGCCTACGGAAATGCGAATGAATGGGGACATCGTGCAAGGCGAGAAGGCTACCGTGTGGATACTAAGCCAGAAGTTGGGGCTATTGCTTGGTCGACAGAAGGTTATTATGGGCACGTGGCCTGGGTATCAAATGTATCAGGGGATACGATTGAGATCGAAGAGTATAACTATGGGGTTCGAGAAAAGTATAACCGTCGAAAAGTCAAGGCTAGTTCGATGACAGGTTTTATTCATTTCAAGGATTTATCCGCTAACCATAGTGTGAGTGAGGGTTCTCGTAACTCAGAGCTTCCGTCCAGCGGGACAATAGTATTCACAGGGAAATCGCCGATTATGGACCAACCGTCACGTACAGGACAGGTTATTGACTACTATTATGCTGGTGAGAGTGTAAGCTATGACCAGGTTATTGAAAAGGATGGATATAAGTGGCTCGGTTATCTATCCTACAGTGGTGCTAGAAGATATGTGCAGTATGCAGAGTTAAGCAATACAGAGAAAGGCTGGAAAAAAGAAGGAGGGAGTTGGTATTACCAAGAGAATGGTAAGCTAGCAACAGGATGGAAAAAAGTTAACAGCAATTGGTATCATTTAAAAGAAAATGGGGCCATGTCAACTGGCTGGATTAAGGATGGCTCTTACTGGTATTATCTAAAGGCTTCGGGTGAGATGCAGACGGGATGGCTTAAAGATAAGGGAACTTGGTATTACTTAGAGGAATCTGGCCGGATGAAAGCTAGTCAATGGTTCCAAGTTTCGGGGAAACATTACTATGTTGATGCTTCGGGAGCCTTAGCTGTTAATACGATTATTGATGGCTATAGACTCAACAGTGATGGGGCAAGAATAGGAAGTGTCTCTTAAACATCATACAGGCTTTCTTCTTGTTCATAAAATTTTAAAAGCTATAACAAACTAGTTGACGTTCGTTAAGGAATATAATATAATAACATCGAAAACTAAAAAGGGGCATCATCTAATGGACAAGAAGAGAGTTACTTTAACAAGTTTAGCAAGTGCAGCTGTATTGGGTGCTAGTGTACTCGTTTCACAGCCTTCAGTAGTTAAGGCAGATGAAGGGAAAGCAGAAGAGCAGGCAGTTGTTCCTGCACAACCACAAGCTGGAACAGAAGGGGAGAGCGGTGCTCAAACTGAAAAGGGATCAGAAAACGCTAGTCCAGCTAATCCTGGTGCGACAAATCCAGCTAAGATGACCAAAGAAGAGTTGATGAAGGCTTTGGATGAACTTGAGGAACAGGCTATTAGTGATATTGAGGATAAGGAAGCAATTGAGGACAAAGAGGCTGCAACTGAAGCTGTGAAGGAATATATCGGTAAGATGTATATTTCAGACACTCTTGAGTCTGGAGAGCTCAGCCTAGATAATATCATCGCTGAATTGCCAGAAGGTGCAGAAGATAAGGCTGTGGTAACAGGTCCTAAAGCTCAAACTAATAAAAAATTATCTACTGAGGAGAAGGCTCTACTAGACCAGGCTGAAAAAGATGCCAAAGAACAAGTTTCTCAAGCGACGGATGCTCTGGTTCAAGCCCTAGAATCTCTTGAAAATGCTGTAATTGAAGATATTAAAAAAGACGCTTCAATCACCGATAAAGAAACGGCCATCAAAGAAGCCAAAGAAGAGATCGGTAAAGAAGACCTTTTGAAGGCTATCGCAGATGAGGATTTGGAGATTGGTGATGTTATTGTAGACTGGCCAGCAGATACGAGCGAGCACAAAACAGTAGTTGAACCTGTATCAGAATTAACAGATGAAGACCAAGCTAAGTTAGACGAAGCTGATAAAGAGGCTCAGGTTGATGCAGCTAAAGTTCGCTCAGATTTAATCGCTACCCTAGAAAAAATTGAAAGAGAGACAATCGACGACATCAACAAAGATGCCACTATCACTGATAAGGAAGCAGCAATCAAGGCGGCTAAAGAAGTGATTGGCAAAGATGCCATCTTGAAAGCCATCGAAGATGGCGACATTGATGCCTCAGACTTATTGGCAGATTTCTTGGCAGAAGACAGTGAACAAGTAACACCGGCCGAATCAAAAACTCAATCTCAACTTTCAAGCAAAGACCAAGCCAAACTTGCTGCAGCAGATAAGGAAGCAGTAGAAGAAGCTAAGAAAGAAGAAGAGGCTAAACAAGCTGCAGAAGCTAAGGCTCACAGCGAATTGTTGACTGCCCTTGAAGGTATCGAAAAATCAACCATTGATGACATCAACAAGGATGCCACTATCACTGATAAGGAAGCAGCAATCAAGGCCGCTAAAGAAGTGATTGGCAAGGACGGCATCTTGAAAGCTATCGAAGATGGAGATATCGAAGCGTCCGACTTACTGGCAGATTTCTTGGCAGAAGACAGCGATCAGGTAACACGAGCCGAATCAAAAACTCAATCTCAACTTTCAAGCCAAGACCAATCTAAACTCGCTACAGCGGACAAGGAAGCAGCGGAAGAAGCAGCAAAAGTTCGAACAGAATTGCTTTCAACGCTTGAAGGTATTGAAAAATCAACCATCGACGACATCAACAAAGATGCTACTATCACTGATAAGGAAGCAGCCATCAAGGCAGCTAAAGAAGTGATTAGCAAGGATGCTATCTTGAAAGCTATCGAAGATGGAGATATCGAAGCGTCCGACTTACTGGCAGATTTCTTGGCAGAAGACAGCGATCAGGTGACACCAGCTGAAGCGAAGAGCCCATCTCAACTTTCAAGCAAAGACCAATCTAAACTCGCTGCAGCCGACAAGGAAGCAGCGGAAGAAGTAGCAAAAGTTCGAACAGAATTGCTTTCAACTCTTGAAGGTATCGAAAAATCAACCATTGACGACATCAATAAAGACGCCTCTATTACCGATAAGGAAGCTGCTATCAAAGCAGCTAAAGAAGTGATTGGCAAGGATGCTATCTTGAAAGCCATCGAAGAGGGTGAGCTAGACGCCTCAGACTTGTTAGCAGACTTCTTGGCAGAGGATAGCGATCAGGTAAGTCCAGCTGAAGCGAAAACTCAATCTCAACTTTCTGGTCAAGATCAAGCTAAACTGGCTGCAGCTGACAAGGAAGCGGCGGAAGAAGCAGCAAAAGTTCGCTCAGATTTAATCGCTACCTTAGAAAAAATTGAAAAATCAACCATCGACGACATCAACAAGGATGCCACTATCACTGATAAGGAAGCAGCGATCAAGGCAGCTAAAGAAGTGATTGGCAAGGATGCTATCTTGAAAGCTATCGAAGAAGGCGATATCGAAGCGTCCGACTTACTGGCAGATTTCTTGGCAGAAGACAGCGATCAGGTAACACCAGCCGAAGCAAAAACTCAATCTCAACTTTCAAGCCAAGACCAAGCTAAACTCGCTAAAGCCGACAAGGAAGCAGCGGAAGAAGCAGCAAAAGTTCGCTCAGATTTAATCGCTACCCTAGAAAAAATCGAAAAATCAACCATCGACGACATCAATAAGGATGCCACTATCACTGATAAAGAAGCAGCGATTAAGGCAGCTAAAGAAGTGATTGGCAAGGACGGCATCTTGAAAGCCATCGAAGAAGGTGACATCGAAGCGTCCGACTTACTGGCAGATTTCTTGGCAGAAGACAGCGATCAGGTAACACCAGCCGAAGCAAAAACTCAATCTCAACTTTCAAGCCAAGACCAAGCTAAACTCGCTAAAGCCGACAAGGAAGCAGCGGAAGAAGCAGCAAAAGTTCGCTCAGATTTAATCGCTACCCTAGAAAAAATTGAAAAAGAGACCATCGACGACATCAACAAAGATGCTACTATCACTGATAAGGAAGCAGCTATTAAGGCAGCTAAAGAAGTGATTGGTAAGGATGCTATCTTGAAAGCCATCGAAGAAGGTGACATCGAAGCATCAGATTTGTTAGATGATTTCTTGGCCGAAGACAGTGAACAAGTAACACCGGCCGAAGCGATGAGCCAAGAAGATTTCTCAAGCCAAGACCAAGCAAAACTCGCCGCAGCAGATAAGGAAGCAGCAGAAGAAAATAGTAATGCGAAAAAACTTGAGCTAAGTAAATTAGAAGAGCAAGTTGCTAAGATTAAAGCGCAATTATCAAGTTTACAAGTTTCTGGTGACAAGAATAGTCAAGTCAAAGACTTGCAACAAGCTTTAGCAGACTATGAGGATGCTATTAAGACTCTAAGCAGTGTCATGTCGGCTGTTCTTGAAATTGAAGACTTTAAAGGTGGGGTGAACGCAGTAGAAGCTGCAACTGCAGAGTTGCCAGAATACAACAAAGGTGCAAATGCGGTAGAAGCTGCTGTAAATGAACTCCCAGCCTATGGCGAAAGTGGCGCTCCAGCCGTAGCGAATGTTCCAGCTTATGGAGAAAGTGGTTCCCCAGCCGTAGCGAATGTTCCAGTTTATGGAGAAAGCGGTGCTCCGGCAGTAGCGAGTGTTCCAGCCTATGCAGAAAGCGGTGCTCCAGCAGTAGCGAATGTTCCAGTTTATGGAGAAAGCGGTGCTCCGGCAGTAGCGAATGTTCCAGTTTATGGAGAAAGTGGTTCCCCAGCAGTAGCCAATATTCCAGCCTACGCTGAAAAGATTGAACCAGCAGTAAACGAAGTTCCAGAATATACTGGCAGTGTAGCTCCTTTGGCTACAAATCCTACTCTCGGAACGAAACAAGATCGTACCTACAAAGCGCCTGCAGCAACAGATGAACAATTCCTTCCAAATACGGGAAGCCAAGATGCTTCAGCAGTCGCATCGCTAGGATTTGTTGGTCTCCTTCTTGGTTTGCTACCATTTGCAAAGAGAAAATTGAATAAATAAATCGCATGAAATCAATAAAAGAAAAGGATTTGAATAGTCCTTTTCTTTTTTATGGTGAAATAGGGATAAGTCCACGTTTTTCAGCTCTTTCCGATGGTATTTTTCCTTGCTTTCCTTTATAATGGGTGTATGGACAAGAAAAAATTATTATTAATTGATGGATCTTCTGTTGCTTTTCGAGCTTTTTTTGCGCTCTATCAGCAGTTGGATCGGTTTAAAAATGCTAATGGCCTTCATACCAATGCAATTTACGGCTTTCAACTCATGTTGAATCATGTCTTAGAGCGGGTTGAGCCCAGTCATGTTTTGGTAGCCTTTGATGCAGGTAAGACGACTTTCCGAACAGAAATGTATGCAGACTACAAGGGTGGCCGTGCTAAAACTCCAGATGAGTTTCGTGAGCAATTTCCCTTCATTCGTGAGTTGTTAAATCATCTTGGGATTCGCCATTATGAACTGCCCCAGTATGAAGCCGATGATATCATCGGAACTCTAGGCCGTTTGGCTGAGAAGGATTCTTTTGATGTGACAATCGTTAGCGGAGATAAGGATTTGATCCAGTTGACGGATGAGCATACGGTGGTCGAGATTTCCAAGAAAGGTGTGGCTGAGTTTGAGGCCTTTACGCCGGACTATCTCATGGAAAAGATGGGCCTCACACCAGCTCAGTTCATTGATCTTAAGGCTCTTATGGGGGATAAGTCTGATAATATCCCTGGAGTCACTAAGATTGGTGAAAAGACGGGTATCAAGCTCTTGCTGGAACATGGTTCGCTTGAGGGTATTTATGAAAATATCGATGGGATGAAGGCTTCTAAGATGAAGGAAAATCTCATTAATGACAAGGAACAAGCCTTTTTATCGAAAACGCTAGCAACCATTAATACTCAGGCACCAATTGAGATTGGACTAGACGATTTGGTCTATAACGGACCAGATGTGGAAAATCTCGGGAAATTCTACGATGAGATGGGCTTCAAACAGCTCAAGCAAGCTCTAAATGTGTCATCAACGGATGCGCCTGAGAGTTTGGACTTCACTATCGTTGACCACGTCAGTCAAGACATGCTGAGTGCCGACTCTATCTTCCACTTTGAGCTCTTTGGGGAGAATTACCATACAGATGACTTGGTTGGTTTTGCCTGGTCTTGTGGGGATAAACTTTACGCTACAGACAAACTTGAGCTCTTGCAGGAGCTGATTCTCAAGAATTTTTTAGAAAAAACACCTCTGAAAGTGTATGACTTTAAGAAAGCGAAGGTTCTTTTAAATCGCTTGGGCTTGAACCTGCAGGCCCCTGCTTTTGACAGTCGTTTGGCAAAATACTTACTCTCAACAGTCGAGAACAATGAAATCTCAACTATTGCGAATCTCTATGGCCAGACTTATCTGGCTGATGATGAGACTTTCTACGGTAAGGGGGTCAAGAAAGCCATCCCTGAGAGAGAGAAATTCTTGGAGCATTTGGCTCGCAAGGTTGCTGTATTGGTTGAGACGGAGCCGGTTTTACTTGAAAAACTCAGTGAACATGGGCAGTTAGACCTTCTCTATGACATGGAGCAACCTCTGGCTTTTGTCCTTGCCAAGATGGAAATCGCTGGGATCAAGGTCAAAAAAGAAACCCTGCTTGAGATGCAGGCTGAAAATGAGGTCGTCATTGAGCAACTCACTCAAGAGATTTACGAACTGGCTGGTGAGGAATTTAATATCAACTCCCCTAAACAGTTGGGGGTACTGCTCTTTGAAAAGCTTGGTCTTCCTCTAGAATACACCAAGAAAACCAAGACAGGTTACTCGACAGCCGTGGATGTGCTAGAGCGTCTAGCTCCTATTGCTCCGATTGTTAAAAAAATTCTAGACTACCGTCAGATTGCTAAGATTCAATCTACCTATGTGATTGGTTTGCAGGACTGGATTTTGGATGATGGCAAGATTCACACGCGCTATGTGCAGGATTTGACTCAGACTGGGCGTCTGTCTAGTGTAGATCCAAACTTGCAAAATATTCCTGTGCGTTTGGAGCAAGGCCGTCTCATTCGTAAGGCTTTTGTGCCTGAGTGGGAGGATAGCGTTCTTCTTAGCTCGGATTATTCGCAGATTGAGTTGCGCGTCTTGGCGCATATCTCTAAGGATGAGCACTTGATTAAGGCCTTCCAAGAGGGAGCAGACATCCATACCTCGACAGCCATGCGGGTCTTTGGAATTGAACGCCCTGAGGATGTGACTCCAAACGACCGTCGTAATGCCAAGGCAGTTAACTTTGGAGTGGTTTACGGGATTTCAGACTTTGGTTTGTCTAATAATCTGGGCATCAGCCGTAAGGAAGCAAAAGCCTACATTGACACTTACTTTGAACGCTTCCCAGGTATTAAAAACTACATGGATGAGGTGGTGCGTGAGGCGCGTGATAAGGGCTATGTGGAGACCCTCTTCAAGCGTCGTCGTGAGTTGCCAGACATCAATTCGCGTAATTTTAACATTCGTGGCTTTGCGGAGCGGACTGCTATTAACTCCCCTATCCAGGGTTCGGCAGCAGATATCCTCAAGATTGCTATGATCCAGCTAGACAAAGCTCTAGTTGAAGGTGGCTATCAGACCAAGATGCTGTTGCAAGTGCATGATGAAATCGTCCTTGAGGTTCCGAAATCGGAACTAGCAGCCGTTAAAGCTCTAGTGAAACAAACCATGGAAGAAGCCATCCAGCTCAGTGTTCCCCTTATTGCAGATGAAAATGAAGGGGCAACCTGGTACGAGGCTAAATAAGAAAGCTATGATAGAGTTTGAAGCATTTGACTTCAAACTCTTTTTCATGATTTTCTGTAAGCAGTTTCCTTGACTTTTCCTTGTATTTGCGTTACTATATGTCCATATAAGATATGGGAGTCTGTGTACAGTCTGAGAGGAAGTGTTAAACTTCGACCGCACCTGATCTGGGTAATGCCAGCGTAGGGAACGATACTTAGCCGAATTCTGCACCTTTTCCATACATGGAAGGGGTTTTCTTTTTGTCAAAAGGAAACCTGAGAAAAGGAGGTTTTTATGAAAGCAAGCATTGCCTTGCAAGTCTTGCCCCTATCACAGGGGATTGATCGAATTGCTATTATCGATCAGGTTATTGCTTATCTGCAAGCTCAGTCCGTGACCATGGTAGTGACACCATTTGAAACGGTCTTGGAAGGGGAGTTTGATGAGCTCATGCGTATTCTCAAAGAAGCGCTAGAAGTGGCAGGACAGGAGGCAGATAATGTCTTTGCCAATGTCAAAATAAATGTAGGAGAAATTTTAAGTATTGATGAGAAACTTGAAAAGTATACTGAGACGCCACATTAGTCTATTGGGTTTTCTAGGAGTCTTGTCAATCTGGCAGTTAGCAGGAATATTCAAACTTTTACCCAAGTTTATTCTGCCAACTCCTTTTGAAATTCTCCAGTCCTTTGTTCGTGACAGAGAATTTCTCTGGCACCATAGCTGGGCGACCTTGAGAGTGGCTTTGCTGGGGATGGTTCTGGGAGTCTTGATTGCCTGTCTCATGGCTGTGCTTATGGACAGTTTGACTTGGCTCAATGACTTGATTTACCCTATGATGGTGGTTGTTCAGACCATTCCGACCATTGCTATAGCTCCTATCCTGGTCTTGTGGCTAGGCTATGGAATTTTGCCCAAAATTGTCTTGATTATACTGACGACAACCTTCCCTATCATCGTCAGTATTTTGGATGGATTTAGGCACTGTGACAAGGATATGCTGACCTTGTTTAGTCTGATGCGGGCAAATCCTTGGCAAATCCTGTGGCATTTTAAAATCCCGGTTAGCCTGCCTTACTTTTATGCAGGTCTGAGGGTCAGTGTCTCCTACGCCTTTATCACAACTGTGGTATCTGAGTGGTTGGGAGGTTTTGAAGGACTAGGTGTCTACATGATTCAGTCCAAGAAACTGTTTCAGTATGATACCATGTTTGCCATTATTATTCTGGTATCGATTATCAGCCTTTTGGGTATGAAATTGGTTGATATTAGTGAAAAATATGTGATTAAATGGAAACGTACTTAAAATAGAGCGTTTTTGAAAAAGAAAAGAGGAAATGAAAATGAAGAAAACATGGAAAGTGTTTTTAACGCTTGTAACAGCTTTTGTAGCTGTCGTGCTTGTGGCTTGTGGTCAAGGGACTGCTTCTAAGGACAATAAAGAAGCAGAACTCAAGAAGATTGACTTTATCCTAGACTGGACGCCAAATACTAACCACACAGGGCTGTATGTTGCCAAGGAAAAAGGTTATTTCAAAGAAGCTGGAGTGGATGTTGATTTGAAATTGCCACCTGAAGAAAGCTCATCTGACTTGGTGATTAATGGCAAGGCGCCGTTTGCTATCTATTTCCAAGACTACATGGCTAAGAAATTGGAAAAAGGTGCAGGAATCACTGCCGTTGCTGCTATCGTAGAACATAATACATCAGGAATCATCTCTCGTAAATCTGACAATGTTAGCAGTCCAAAGGACTTGGTTGGGAAGAAATACGGTACTTGGAATGACCCAACGGAGCTAGCTATGTTGAAAACATTAGTAGAATCACAAGGTGGAGACTTTGAGAAGGTCGAAAAAGTACCAAACAACGACTCAAACTCGATTACACCGATTGCCAATGGCGTCTTTGACACCGCTTGGATTTACTACGGTTGGGATGGTATCCTTGCCAAATCGCAAGGCGTAGATGCTAACTTCATGTACTTGAAAGACTATGTCAAGGAGTTTGACTACTACTCACCCGTTATCATCGCAAACAATGACTATCTAAAAGACAACAAGGAAGAAGCTCGTAAAGTCATCCAAGCCATCAAAAAAGGCTACCAATATGCCATGGAGCATCCAGAAGAAGCTGCAGATATCCTCATCAAGAATGCACCTGAACTCAAGGAAAAACGTGACTTTGTTATCGAATCTCAAAAATACTTGTCAAAAGAATACGCAAGCGACAAGGAAAAATGGGGACAATTTGACGCTGACCGCTGGAATGCCTTCTACAAATGGGACAAGGAACATGGTATCCTCAAAGAAGACTTGACAGACAAAGGCTTCACTAACGAATTTGTAAAATAATGACAGAAATTAGACTAGAACACGTAAGCTATGCCTATGGCGATGAAAAGATTTTAGAGGACATCAACCTGCAGGTGACTTCGGGTGAAGTGGTTTCTATCCTAGGTCCAAGTGGTGTTGGAAAGACCACTCTCTTTAACCTAATCGCTGGGATTTTAGAAGTCCAGTCTGGGCGAATTGTCCTTGATGGCGAGGAAAATCCCAAGGGGCGCGTGAGTTATATGTTGCAAAAGGATCTCCTCTTGGAGCATAAGACAGTCCTTGGCAATATTATCCTGCCCCTCTTGATTCAAAAGGTTGATAAGACAGAAGCTATTGCCCGAGCGGACGAAATCCTTGCGACCTTCCAGCTGACAGCCGTACGGGATAAGTATCCTCATGAGCTCAGTGGTGGGATGCGTCAGCGTGTGGCCTTGCTTCGGACCTACCTTTTCGGGCACAAGCTCTTTCTCTTGGATGAGGCCTTTAGTGCCTTGGATGAAATGACTAAGATGGAGCTCCATGCTTGGTATCTGGAGATTCACAAACAGCTACAGCTGACGACCTTGATCATCACACATAGTATTGAGGAAGCCCTCAATCTCAGTGACCGCATCTATATCCTAAAAAATCGGCCTGGACAGATCGTTTCTGAAGTCAAACTAGATTGGTCTGAAGATGAGGACAAGGAAGTCCAAAAGATTGCCTACAAACGGCAAATATTAGCAGAATTAGGCTTAGATAAGTAGAAAAATAGGGAGTTGGTGAAGATTATCCTTTACCAGCGCCCTTTTTCTTTAAAAAAATCAAAAATTTCGGTATAATAGTCAAAGATAGTCAAGGTTCAAAGAAGGAGTTTGATTCACTATGAGATTTAAAAATACATCAGATCATATCGAAGCCTATATCAAGGCGATTTTAGACCAATCTGGTATCGTGGAATTGCAGCGGAGTCAGTTGGCGGATACCTTTCAGGTTGTGCCTAGTCAGATCAACTATGTCATCAAGACACGTTTTACTGAAAGCAGAGGTTACTTGGTTGAGAGCAAGCGTGGTGGCGGAGGCTACATTCGCATAGGGCGTATTGAGTTTTCTAGTCATCATGAGATGCTCCGCGATTTGCTTTACTCGATTGGTGAGCGAGTTAGTCAGGAGGTCTATGAGGATATTCTCCAGCTTTTGGTGGAGCAGGACTTGATGACCAAGCAGGAAATGACCTTGCTGACTTCAGTAGCAACAGATCGTGTCCTAGGGGAAGAATCCTCAGCTGTCCGTGCCAATATGCTCCGACAGCTATTACAAGAGGTAGATAGAAAAGAGAAGTAAGATGAACTATTCAAAAGCATTGAATGAATGTATCGAGAGTGCCTACATGGTTGCGAGCCATTTTGGAGCCCGTTATCTAGAGTCATGGCATTTGTTGATTGCCATGTCCAATCACAGTTACAGTGTAGCAGGTGCGACTCTAAATGATTATCCTTATGAAATGGACCGTTTAGAAGAGGTTGCGTTGGAACTGACTGAAACCGACTATAGCCAAGATGAAACCTTTACGGAATTGCCCTTTTCCCATCGTTTGGAGGTTCTCTTTGCAGAAGCAGAGTATGTGGCCTCAGTGGTCCATGCTAAGGTGCTAGGGACAGAGCATGTCCTCTATGCGATTTTGCATGACGGCAATGCCTTGGCAACTCGCATCTTGGAGAGAGCAGGCTTTTCTTATGAAGACCAGAAAGATCAGGTCAGAATTGCTGCTCTTCGTCGCAATCTAGAAGAACGTGCTGGCTGGACTAGAGAAGATCTCAAGGCTTTGCGTCAACGTCATCGCACAGTAACTGACAAGCAAAATTCCATGGCCAATATGATGGGCATGCCTCAAGCTCAAAGTGGCGGTCTCGAGGACTACACGCATGACCTGACGGAGCAAGCGCGCTCTGGCAAGTTAGAGCCAGTTATCGGTCGAGACAAGGAAATCTCACGTATGATTCAGATTTTGAGTCGAAAGACCAAGAATAATCCGGTCTTGGTTGGAGATGCGGGTGTCGGGAAAACAGCTCTGGCACTTGGACTTGCCCAGCGTATTGCCAGTGGGGATGTACCTGCGGAAATGGCAAAGATGCGCGTTCTAGAGCTTGATTTGATGAATGTCGTTGCAGGGACACGTTTCCGTGGTGACTTTGAAGAGCGTATGAACAACATCATCAAGGATATCGAGGAAGATGGCAAAGTCATCCTCTTTATCGATGAACTCCACACCATCATGGGTTCTGGTAGTGGTATTGACTCGACTCTAGATGCGGCTAATATCTTGAAACCAGCCTTGGCTCGTGGAACTTTGAGAACGGTTGGTGCCACCACTCAGGAAGAATACCAAAAACACATCGAAAAAGATGCTGCCCTTTCTCGTCGGTTTGCCAAAGTGACGATTGAAGAGCCAAGTCTAGCTGACAGTATGACCATTTTGCAAGGTTTGAAGGCCACCTATGAGAAACACCACCGTGTGCAAATCACAGATGAAGCTGTTGAAACAGCTGTCAAGATGGCGCATCGTTACTTGACTAGTCGTCACTTACCAGACTCTGCCATCGATCTATTGGATGAAGCGGCAGCAACAGTGCAAAACAAATCCAAGCAGGTGAAAACAGACGAATCCGGTTTGAGTCCAGCTGACAAGGCCTTGATGGATGGCAAGTGGAAACAAGCTGCTCAGCTAATCGCAAAGGAGCAGGAAGTCCCTGTCTATAAAGACTTGGTGACAGAATCTGATATTTTGACCACCTTGAGTCGCTTGTCAGGTATCCCAGTTCAAAAACTGACTCAGACTGATGCCAAGAAATACCTTAATTTGGAAGCGGAACTGCACAAACGTGTCATTGGCCAAGATCAAGCTGTTTCAAGCATTAGCCGTGCGATTCGTCGCAATCAGTCAGGTATTCGCAGTCACAAGCGTCCAATTGGTTCCTTTATGTTCCTAGGGCCGACAGGAGTCGGTAAGACCGAATTGGCCAAGGCTCTGGCAGAAGTTCTCTTTGATGACGAATCAGCCCTTATCCGCTTTGATATGAGTGAGTATATGGAAAAATTCGCAGCCAGCCGTCTCAATGGAGCTCCTCCGGGTTATGTGGGCTACGAAGAAGGTGGGGAGTTGACTGAGAAGGTTCGCAACAAACCATACTCTGTTCTTCTATTTGACGAGGTAGAAAAGGCCCACCCAGATATCTTTAATGTCCTCTTGCAGGTTCTGGACGACGGTGTCTTGACAGATAGCAAGGGACGCAAGGTGGATTTTTCAAATACCATTATCATCATGACGTCAAACCTTGGTGCGACGGCTCTTCGTGATGACAAGACGGTCGGCTTTGGCGCGAAAGACATTCGTTTTGACCAGGAAAATATGGAAAAACGAATCTTTGAAGAGTTGAAAAAAGCTTATCGACCAGAGTTTATCAACCGTATTGATGAAAAGGTGGTCTTCCACAGCTTAGATAGCAAACACATGCAAGAAATTGTCAAGATTATGGTTAAACCATTGATTGCTAGCCTGGCAGAGAAAGGCATCGACTTGAAACTGCAAGCTTCGGCCCTGAAGTTGCTAGCTAGTCACGGTTACAATCCAGAAATGGGAGCTCGCCCACTTCGCAGAACCCTGCAAACAGAAGTGGAGGACAAGTTGGCAGAACTTCTTCTTAAGGGAGAACTGGTAGCAGGCAAGACCCTCAAGATTGGTGTCAAAGCTGGTCAGTTAAAATTTGATATTGCTTAAAAATGGAGAGTCAGGAGCAATCCTGATTCTTTTTTGCTACTTTTTTATAAAAAATGATAAAAAACTATTGACAAAACAAAAATATAGTATATAATAAAAACATAGAAAACAAAAATATTAAAAATTATAAAAAGGTAAAACGTTTATGAAAAAGAAAACAGCAGTGGTGTTTGGGACCTTTGCCCCTCTCCATCAAGGGCATATCGATCTAATCCAGCGAGCGAAGCGTCAGTGTGACCAGGTCTGGGTAGTCGTTTCAGGCTACGAGGGAGACCGAGGTGAGCAGGTAGGTTTAAGTCTTCAAAAACGATTTCGCTATATCCGAGAGGCTTTTCGTGATGACGAATTGACCTCTGTCTGCAAGCTGGATGAGACCAACCTGCCCCGTTACCCTATGGGCTGGCAGGAGTGGTTGGACCAGATGTTAGCGGAGATTTCCTATGATGAAACCCAGCAAGAACTGATCTTCTTTGTGGGAGAAGAAGAATACCAGCAAGAACTAGCTAATCGTGGCTTTGAGACCGTTTTGCAAGAAAGAAAATTTGGTATCTCAGCGACTATGATTCGAGAAAATCCAAGCAAATATTGGAAATACATCGCTCAACCCTTCCGTCGTCAGTTTACCAAGAAAGTCTTGATTATGGGAAGTGCCAGTAATGGGAAGACCACTCTGGCCAAGGATTTGGCAAGGTATTACGATGCGCCCGTTAGTCTGGAATACGCGCGTGAGTACCAGATCAAAAACAATGTCCGTGACGATGAATTGACCCCAAAGGATTATTATTATCTCCTTTTAGGGCAGTATGACCAGACCTCCAAGTTAATCGATAGCAATGCCAATCGAGGTCTAGTGATAGCCGATACCAACTCCTTGGTAACCAAGGGCTACTATGACTATTACATGGAGACTGAGGACCAAGGGGATTTATCAGGAGAAACCTTTGACAATCTCTTTGTTTCAATCTTGGCTAAGGAAAAATGGGACTTGATTCTCTTCGTGCAACCTGTCGGTTCCTATGTCAATGACGGATTTAGAGATATGACAATGGCAGAGGATCACATTCGCTACAGTTTTTCCCAGCATTTGGACCAAATGAGGGAGCGATACTTAACCACCATTCCACTAGTTTATCTAGCGGAGGATTATCTAGGCAATTATGAAGCAGCAAAAGTGGCTATCGATGCCATTTACCAAGCAGATTAGGAGAAAATGATGAAAACAGTAACTAAAAAAATCACACAATTTATCGAAAACTTTAACAATGTCCATGCTGAAGCCCGCAAGATCGGTTTTGCAGGGATCATGCGCCTGCTCTGGAAAGATCTCTTTGTCGGCCGTAGCCTTGTCCAGTGGTTATACCTCATCGCTCTGTCAAGTGTTCCCTTGATCTTGGAGTTTACACAAAATACGGAAAGTCATGACTGGTTGAGCTTGTTTGCATCTTGGACTGGGATTGTCTGTGTTATCTTGGTAGCAGAAGGGCGTGCAAGCAATTATCTCTTTGGGGCTATTAACTCGGCTATCTATTTGATTTTGGCCATGAACGCGACTTTTTATGGAGAAGTTTTGACGACCGTTTACTTCTTTGTCATGCAGCCGATTGGTCTCTATGCTTGGCTGTCCAATCGTATCAACGACCAAGGAAAACCAGAAGAATCCCACTTTGAAGCTAAGAAATTATCTGCTCTTGACTGGCTCAAGTACTTAGCCTTGACTGCCATTATCTGGATTGGTATGGGCTTGGCTTACCAAAGTATCAATAGCGCTCGCCCTTTCCGTGATAGTGTTACCGATGCGACCAATGGTGTTGGTCAGCTCTTGATGACACGTCTCTACCGTGAGCAATGGATTTTCTGGATTGCAACCAATCTCTTTAGTATCTACCTCTGGTGGGGTGAAAATATCCACATCCAAGGGATGTACTGGGTTTACACACTCAATAGTCTAGTGGGTTGGTACCAATGGACCAAGGCAGTTCGAAAGGAGGCATAAGATGGCAGACATAAAGATTCCAGCCGGGATGACGGAAAAAGAATATTATGAAATCCATGCCAGTCAGGAGGAGTTTTTAGACTGGTACTACAAGCAGGAACTCCCTCAATATGAAAAACCAAGTGTGACAGTGGATATGGTGGCCTACTGCTTTGTCGAAGGAAAGATCAAGCTCCTGCTGATCCGTCGCAAGGCCCACCCTTATCAGAACTGTTTAGCCTTAGTTGGAGGCTTTATGGACAAGGGAGAAGATGCTGCACATGCCTGTCAGCGCGAGGTGAGAGAAGAAGTCAATCTCGATCTACCTTTGGAGAAAATCGAGCAATTGATGACGGTATCGACCTCCGGTCGTGATCCACGGGGCTGGACAGTGACCATTGCCCACTTAGTGTACCTACCTAGTCGTGCATTAGACCTCGTTCAGGCAGGTGACGATGCCAAGGATGTCGTTTTCGTAGATGTCGATTTTCAGACAGGCAAATGCTACCTAGATGGAGTCGAGCTGGAGGAGCAAGCCTTCGCCTTTGACCATTATGCCATTATCCAAGAATCCATCAAACGAATCCAAGGCCGTCTCGACTGGAATCCGACCTTCCTTTATCTGCTGGAGGAGGAGTTCACTGTCTACGAGGGGACTGAACTGGTCAATCTCATCAACCCCGGTCGGCCCATCGTCAGCAATAACTTTCTCGTAAAATACGGAGAATATGTAGAAGAAGTCGGACTCAAACGAGTACCCAAAAAGAAACCAAGAAAAACCTATCGATTGAAATAAAAAACGAGGCCGGGAACTTTTCCCGACCTTTTTATTTATCATCATTTTTTATGAATGGCTATCTTTCTTAGGATTACTCAACAGGTGAGTAAAGAAGTCTTTATATCGATACTTGAGATAGTTCTCGTGCAAAAATAACAAAGCGATATAAACAATCAAAAAGATTGTAGTCAGATAGAAGACATCAAATGCAGTTCGCGCATAGTAAGTGGCTGATTGATAAGAGCCAATAGCTCCCAAAATCAACCAAGGAAGATACTTGTAATACTTATTTAACATAAGAGTGCACCTCCTATATTCTATTTCAATGTTATTATATTCCTTTGTCTAACACAATGCAAGCGATTACACAAGAGCGATGCAAAAATAGGACTCTTATCTAAAAAATTTTCTATTTTTTCGTTTCGATTACGAATAGAGATAGTAGAGAGAAATTTTTTAAAATAGTTTCTCTAAATAGTTGACAGATTTAAAGCCCAATGTTACAATTATATTACAAAAAGATTTCTTAACATTTCAAAAATGTTACAAAGGAGTAGAAAAATGAAAAAGAAAACCTATATCAAATTGATGGCAGCGACTGTATTGACTTCTACCTTGCTACTGGGAGCTTGTGGAAATAAAAACGAAACCACTCAAACCAGCAGCTCTGCCAAGACAAGTCAATCATCAAGTTCTAAAGCAGCTTCTTCTAGCAAAGAAAGCAAGACACAAAAATCTTCAAGCTCAGCTTCATCTGAAAAGGCTCAGGCATCTTCTGGTCAGTCTTCTACAACGGCAGATCAGTCACAAGCGAAACCAGCACCTGAATCAAGACAAGAACAAGCAGCTCCTAGTCAACAAGCCCCATCTCAGGCACCTTCAACTCAGCAAGGTTCTCAAGCCCAGTCTAACCAGTCAGGCTATGATCCAACAACTGACCGCCAACTTCAAGACAAGCAAGCAGAACACAACAAACGCTACAAGGGTGTTTTAACCATGGTCGATGGTGATTTCTCAGCAGCTGCAGGCAACTGGAAGGGAGCAAATGGCGAAACTATTACGGTTTCATCAGGGGGCCAATTTACAGTAGAAACTGCAGATGGAAAGAAAGAAAATTATTCTATTAGAGGTTACTCTTACACCCTTGATGATGGTAAGTATAATGCCAAAATAGGTGGCGGAAAAATCATCCAAATTACAACAGGTGCGGATGGTAAAGTTTCGAGCGTTGCCTTGATTCAATAATAGTACCTAGGTTTTCCTAGGAGCTAAAAAACCGTAAACTCAAGCGAGTTACGGTTTTTTTGTGTATTATGCTTTGTCTAATTGCAATAGAGCTTCAATCTCTGCTAGGGTGTTAGCTTGTGAAATGGCTCCACGAAGTTTGGCAGCGCCAGATGTTCCCCGAAGGTAGTGAGGAGCGAGGCCGCGGAATTCACGAACGGCTACGTTTTCTCCTTTGAGGTTAATCAAGCGTTTCAAGTGCTCGTAGGCGATTTTCATCTTGTCTTCAAATGTCAAGTCAGGGAGAATTTCTCCTGTTTCAAAGTAGTGGTTGATCTGGTTGAAGAGATAGGGGTTTCCCATGGCTGCGCGACCAATCATGACAGCGTCAGCCCCGACTTCTTCGATACGCTGTTTAGCTTCTTGTACCGTACGGATATCACCATTTGCGATAAATGGAATCTTGGTCAAAGCTTGAGCAACCTTGTGAAGGGTCTCGAGGTCTGCGTGACCTGTGTACATTTGTTCGCGGGTACGGCCATGCATCGCGAGAGCAGAGACACCTGCAGCCTCAGCAGCTAGGGCATTCTCTACGGCTAGGGATGGATCAGACCACCCCGTACGCATTTTGACAGTGAGGGGGATATCAAGGACAGATTGGACCTTGTTGATAATAGAGTAGATCTTGTCTGGATCCTTGAGCCACATAGCGCCAGCTTCATTCTTCACGATTTTGTTAACTGGGCAACCCATGTTGATATCGACGATATCGGTCTTAGTGTTTTCTTGGATGAATTCTGCTGCGCGTGCGAGGCTGTCTTCATCACTACCAAAGAGTTGGATAGAAACCGGGTTTTCGCCTTCATCGATGTGAAGCATGTGTAGAGTTTTTTCGTTGTTGTATTGGATTCCCTTGTCAGAGACCATTTCCATTACAACGAGTCCAGCTCCGAGCTCTTTTGCGATAGTACGAAAGGCTGAGTTGGTGACACCAGCCATGGGTGCTAAAACAGTACGATTGGGAATCTCAACATTGCCAATCATAAAAGGTGTATTAAGATTTGTCACGAATGAGTTCCTCCAGGTCGTTTTCATCAAAGTTATAAGTTGTTTGGCAGAATTGACAAGTGATTTCTGCCCCGTGGTCTTCCTCTTTCATTTCCTCAAGGTCTGAGCTTGGAAGGCTGGCAAGAGCGTTCATAAAACGGTCTTTGCTGCAGTCACATTGGAAACGGATTTCTTCTTCAGATAGGCGTTTGTAGGATTCGTCACCGTAGATAGCCTTGAGGAGAGCTTCGATATGGTCGTCGCTTTCCAGAAGTGTTGAGATGGCTGGCATTTCTTGGATGCGTTTCTCAAAGCGAGCAATCTCTTCTTCCTTGGCCCCTGGCAATACTTGGAGAAGGAAACCTCCGGCAACTTCGACCTTGTCGTCTTCGTCTAAAAGGACATTAAGCCCCACAGCTGAAGGGGTTTGTTGACTTTCAGTCAGGTAATAGGCCAAGTCTTCACCGATTTCCCCAGAGATGAGGGGAGTCATGGAGTTGTAGGGATTTCCAGTACCGTAGTCTGTGATAACGAGAAATTGGCCATTGCCGACAAAAGGTCCGACAAGGACTTCACCTGTTGCAGTCTTTTTGATGTCAACACCAGGATTTTGAACGTAGCCTTTGACATTTCCCTTAGTATCTGCGACTGTGATAATGGCACCGAGAGAGCTCGTTCCAAGAACTTTAACAGTTAGTTTGGTATTTCCTTTTTCATTGGCTGCGAGAATTTGGCTAGCGATAAGGGTGCGACCAAGTGCGACGGTTGAACTGGCTTGGGTTTGATGTTTTTCTTGAGCAGTGCGGACGGTTTCAGTGCTATCAAGGACAAAAGCACGAAAGGCTCCGCTTTCTGATATAGTTTTAATAATTTTATCCATAGCTACTATTTTAGCATAAAAATGCCCAAAGGGGGAGTCGTGTGTTTGCTGTTTCTGAGGAATAAGGACGAGGAAATCAACCTTAAAATAAAATGAGAAACAGATTATTTCAGCATTTGAAAGATTTATGCTATGCTTGTAGGAGAAAATGAAAGGGGTAACAAATGTATTTAGGCGATTTGATGGAAAAAGCAGAATCTGGTCAATTTTTAGTCCTTTCCTTTCTATTACAAGATTCGCAGACAACAGTCAAGAAAGCCATGGAAGAAACAGGTTTTTCAAAGGCGACCTTAACCAAGTACATTTCTCTGATTAACGAAAATGCCTTGGAAAGAGGTTTAGAGCTGACCATCCACTTGGAAGATGAAAATCTGCGTTTGTCGATTGGTGCAGCTACCAAGGGGAGAGAGATTCGGAGCTTGTTTCTAGACAATGCCATTAAGTACCAAATTTTGGTTTACCTTCTCTATCACCAACAGTTTCTAGCTCATCAGCTGGCTCAAGAATTGATGATTAGCGAGGCCACGCTTGGTCGCCACTTGGCTAGTCTAAATCAGATTTTGTCAGAGTTTGACTTATCCATCCAAAATGGCCGTTGGCGAGGTCCGGAGCATCAGATTCGCTATTTCTATTTCTGTCTTTTCCGCAAGGTTTGGTCCAGTCAGGAGTGGGAAGGTCATATGCAGAAAGCTGAGAGAAAACAAGAGATTGCTACCCTAGAAGAAATCTGCGGTGCTAGCTTGTCTTCAGGTCAGAAATTGGACTTGGTTCTCTGGGCTCACATCAGTCAACAGCGTCTTCGGGTCAATGCCTGTCAGTTTCAAGTCATAGAAGAAAAAATGCGAGGGTATTTTAACAATATTTTCTACCTTCGTTTGCTTCGAAAGGCTCCGTCCTTTTTTGCTGGGCAACATATCCCTCTAGGAACTGAGGACGGTGAGATGATGGTATTCTTTTCATTTCTCCTTTCCCATCGTATCTTGCCCCTTCATACTATGGAGTATATCCTTGGTTTTGGAGGGCAATTAGCCGATTTGCTGACGCAATTGATTCAAGAAATGAAGAAGGAGGAGTTGCTGGGGGACTACACAGAGGACCATGTCACCTATGAACTCAGCCAGCTCTGTGGTCAAGTTTATCTCTACAAGGGCTATATCTTGCAAGATCAGTACAGATACCAGACAGAGAATCGCCATCCCTATTTGCTGATGGAACATGATTTTAGAGGGACTGCAGAGAGAATTTTTCATATCTTGCCAGCCTTTCATCAGGGAACGGATTTGGATAAGAAAATTCTCTGGGAATGGCTCCAGTTGATAGAGTATATGGCAGAAAATGGTGGTCAACATATGAGGATTGGTCTGGATTTGACATCTGGTTTCCTTGTCTTTTCTAGGATGACTGCCCTTTTGAAACGGTATTTGGAATACAATCGTTTTATTGCCATTGAAGCCTATGATCCCAGTCGACATTATGATTTGTTGATTACCAACAACCCGATTCATAAGAAAGAACAGACTCCGATCTATTATTTAAAAAACGACTTGGATATGGAGGATTTGGCGAAGATTCGTCAGATGCTCTTTGCTTAAAAGGCCTGAATTTTCAGGTCTTTTTTTGTGAAATTCGCACAATCTCCTCACATTTTTTTAAAATTTAAAAAAAATTGATGAACAAGAAAGCGCTTTATTTTGTATACTAGTTACTGTAAAGAGGAACCCCCTCAAGATTTTATCAGGAGGACAGCACATGTCACAAGAAAAATACATCATGGCTATTGACCAAGGAACAACCAGTTCTCGTGCCATCATTTTTAACAAAAAAGGAGAAAAGGTCAGCTCTAGTCAAAAAGAGTTCACTCAGATTTTCCCTCAAGCAGGCTGGGTAGAACACAATGCCAATGAAATTTGGAACTCTGTTCAGTCAGTTATCGCGGGTGCTTTCATCGAAAGTGGTGTGAAACCAAGTCAAATCGAAGCAATCGGGATTACCAACCAGCGTGAAACAACTGTCGTCTGGGATAAGAAAACAGGACTTCCTATCTACAACGCTATCGTTTGGCAATCACGCCAGACAGCACCTTTGGCTGAACAACTAAAAAGCCAAGGTTATGTGGAAAAATTCCATGAAAAGACTGGTTTGATCATCGATGCTTACTTCTCAGCGACTAAGGTTCGTTGGATTTTGGACCATGTAGAAGGCGCTCAAGAGCGAGCAGAAAAAGGAGAATTGCTCTTTGGTACTATCGATACTTGGTTGGTTTGGAAATTGACTGACGGTGCGGCTCATGTGACGGACTACTCAAATGCAGCCCGTACCATGCTCTATAACATTAAAGAACTCAAATGGGATGATGAGATTTTGGAAATCCTCAACATTCCTAAGGCTATGCTTCCAGAAGTTCGTTCTAACTCTGAAATCTACGGCAAGACTGCTCCATTCCATTTCTACGGCGGAGAAGTGCCAATTTCAGGTATGGCTGGGGACCAACAGGCAGCCCTCTTCGGTCAGTTGGCCTTTGAACCAGGGATGGTCAAGAATACTTATGGAACAGGTTCTTTCATCATTATGAACACTGGTGAAGAGATGCAGTTGTCTGAAAACAACCTTTTGACAACGATTGGTTATGGAATCAACGGCAAGGTTTACTATGCCTTGGAAGGTTCTATCTTCATCGCAGGAAGTGCCATTCAGTGGCTTCGTGATGGACTTCGCATGGTTGAAAATTCACCAGAGTCTGAAAAATATGCTCTCAATTCTCACAACAATGACGAAGTTTATGTCGTACCTGCCTTTACAGGTCTAGGTGCTCCATATTGGAACCAAAATGCTCGTGGTTCGGTCTTTGGCTTAACTCGTGGAACAAGCAAAGAAGACTTTATCAAGGCAACTTTGCAATCTATCGCTTATCAAGTACGTGACATCATCGATACCATGCAAGTGGATGCTCAGACTGCTATTCAAGTCCTCAAAGTCGACGGCGGTGCAGCTATGAACAACTTCCTCATGCAGTTCCAGGCTGACATTTTGGGAATAGATATTGCCCGCGCTAAAAACTTGGAAACAACTGCCCTCGGTGCAGCCTTCCTAGCTGGTTTGGCAGTGGGTTACTGGAAGGATTTGGACGAGTTGAAACTCTTGAACGAGACAGGAGAACTCTTTGAGCCATCCATGAACGAATCGCGCAAGGAACAACTCTACAAGGGCTGGAAGAAGGCTGTGAAAGCAACTCAAGTCTTTGCGGAAATCGATGACTAATACTGAAAGAATAAAGCGACTCAGTTAGAAAGTGTGTAAATATGGAATTTTCAAAGAAAACACGTGAATTATCAATTAAAAAAATGCAGGAACGCACCCTGGACCTTTTGATTATCGGTGGGGGGATTACAGGAGCTGGTGTAGCTTTGCAGGCGGCAGCCAGTGGTCTTGACACTGGTTTGATTGAAATGCAGGACTTCGCAGAAGGAACATCAAGCCGTTCAACAAAATTGGTCCACGGAGGTCTGCGTTATCTCAAACAATTCGACGTGGAAGTAGTGTCAGATACAGTTTCTGAACGTGCAGTAGTCCAACAAATCGCTCCACATATTCCAAAACCAGATCCAATGCTCTTGCCAGTTTACGATGAGGATGGAGCGACCTTTAGCCTCTTCCGTCTCAAAGTAGCCATGGACTTGTACGACCTTTTGGCAGGTGTTAGCAACACGCCAGCTGCTAACAAGGTCTTGAGCAAGGAAGAAGTCTTGGAACGCCAGCCAAACTTGAAGAAAGAAGGTTTGGTAGGAGGTGGAGTTTATCTTGACTTCCGTAACAACGATGCGCGTCTCGTGATTGAAAATATCAAACGTGCCAACCAAGATGGTGCCCTCATTGCCAACCACGTTAAGGCAGAAGGCTTCCTCTTTGACGAAAGCGGCAAGATTACAGGTGTTGTAGCTCGTGATTTGTTAACAGACCAAGTCTTTGAAATTAAGGCTCGTTTGGTTATCAACACGACAGGTCCTTGGAGCGATAAGGTACGTAATTTGTCTAATAAGGAAACCCAATTCTCACAAATGCGTCCAACTAAGGGAGTTCACTTGGTAGTGGATTCAAGCAAGATCAAGGTTTCACAGCCAGTTTACTTTGATACAGGTTTGGGTGATGGGCGCATGGTCTTTGTCCTCCCACGTGAAAACAAGACTTACTTTGGTACAACGGATACAGACTACACAGGTGATTTGGAACATCCAAAAGTGACGCAGGAAGATGTAGATTACCTACTTGGCATTGTCAACAACCGCTTCCCAGAAGCAAACATTACTATTGATGATATCGAAAGCAGCTGGGCTGGTCTTCGTCCATTGATTGCAGGCAATAGTGCTTCTGACTACAATGGCGGAAATAACGGAACCATCAGTGACGAAAGCTTCAATAGCTTGATTGCGACTGTCGAGGCTTATCTCTCGAAAGAAAAAACGCGTGAAGATGTTGAATCTGCTGTCAGCAAGCTTGAAAGCAGTACATCCGAGAAACATTTAGATCCATCTGCAGTTTCTCGTGGTTCGAGCTTGGATCGTGATGACAATGGCTTGTTGACCCTTGCTGGTGGTAAAATCACAGACTACCGTAAGATGGCTGAAGGAGCTATGGAGCGCGTGGTTGATATCCTTAAAGCAGAATTTGACCGTAGCTTTAAACTGATCAACTCGAAGACTTATCCTGTTTCAGGTGGAGAATTGAACCCAGCAAATGTGGACTCAGAAATTGAAGCCTTTGCTCAACTTGGAGTTTCACGTGGCTTGGATAGCAAGGAAGCTCACTATCTCGCAAATCTTTACGGTTCAAATGCACCGAAAGTCTTTGCCCTTGCTCACAGCTTGGAACAAGCGCCAGGACTCAGCTTGGCAGATACCTTGTCCCTTCACTATGCAATGCGCAATGAGTTGGCTCTGAGCCCAGTTGACTTCCTCCTTCGTCGTACCAACCACATGCTCTTTATGCGTGATAGTTTAGATAGCATTGTTGAGCCAGTTCTGGATGAAATGGGACGATTCTATGATTGGACTGAAGAAGAAAAAGCAGCCTACCGTGCGGATGTCAAAGCAACTCTTGCTCACAACGATTTGGCAGAACTAAAAAATTAAGAAAAACTAGAAGAGAGGGAGGGCAGCGTTCCTTATCGCCCGCCCCTTCTTTTAAATGGAGACAAAGATATGATGAAAGAATTATTTGGAGAATTTTTGGGGACCTTAATCCTCATCCTCCTAGGCAATGGTGTTGTTGCAGGTGTGGTTCTTCCCAAAACCAAGAGCAACAATTCAGGATGGATTGTGATTACTATGGGATGGGGAATTGCTGTAGCCGTTGCGGCCTTTGTATCTGGCACACTCAGCCCAGCCCACCTAAATCCAGCTGTGACGTTTGCGATGGCCTTAAAAGGAACGCTCTCTTGGGTTTCTGTTTTCCCTTATATCCTAGCCCAATTCGCAGGAGCGATGGTGGCTCAGATTTTGGTTTGGTTGCAATTCAAACCGCATTATGAGGCAGAAGAAAATGCAGGAAATATCCTAGCGACCTTTAGTACTGGACCAGCAATCAAGAACACAGTATCCAACTTGGTTAGCGAAATCCTTGGTACCTTTGTTTTGCTCTTGACAATCTTTGCCTTGGGGCTCTATGACCTTCAGGCAGGATTAGGGACCTTTGCAGTGGGGACCTTGATTGTTGGTATCGGTCTTTCACTAGGTGGGACAACGGGTTATGCCTTGAACCCAGCTCGTGACCTTGGACCTCGTATCATGCACAGCATCTTGCCAATTCCAAACAAGGGAGATGGAGACTGGTCTTATGCTTGGATTCCTGTTGTAGGACCTATCCTTGGTGCAACCCTAGCAGTTCTCGTATTTTCACTTTTCTAAGATAAAAGAGTGATTGGCAACAGAGTTTGAGATGGAAATCTCAGGCTCTTTTTTGATGGCCAAAACATTAATATTTTAACTTATCTTAAAATAAGCTAAAACCAATTTTTAAGTTATGGTAAACAGTTGAAAAAAAGGTTGATAAAGTGGTAAAATGTTAGGAAGATAAGATGCTAACAATACATACTGATAGTTAATAGAAACAATATATTAATGGATAGCTTATGAAAAAACAACGAAATTTACATGTATTCTTAGGCCGGACGGCTCTATATTTTGTAATCTTGCTTGGTTTACTTTATTTTTTTAGTTACCTTGGTCAGAGCCAAGGCACCTTTATTTATAATGAGTTCTAGTTTAAAGGAGAAGAGGAACAGTGTCTAATATACCGATAAAAGATATGATTGAAACGATTGAGCACTTTGCTCAAACACAACCAACATATCCTGTTTACAATGTTTTAGGCCAAGAACATACTTATGGTGATCTGAAGACTGATTCGGATAGTTTGGCTGCAACCATCGATCAACTAGGCTTACCTGAGAAATCTCCAGTCGTCGTTTTTGGCGGACAGGAGTATGAGATGCTGGCTACCTTTGTAGCGCTAACTAAGTCGGGACATGCCTATATTCCAATTGATAGCCATTCGGCCTTGGAACGAGTTTCTGCTATCGTAGAAGTAGCAGAACCAAGCTTGATTGTTGCCATCTCAGATTTTCCATTAGAGCAAACTAGCACACCAATGATGACTCTAGCTCAGGTTCAAGAAGCCTTTGCTCAAGGGACTAGCTATGAAATCACCCATCCAGTCAAGGGGGATGACAACTACTACATCATCTTTACTTCTGGTACGACTGGTAAGCCTAAGGGAGTGCAAATCTCCCATGATAATCTCCTCAGCTTTACCAACTGGATGATTACAGATAAGGAATTTGCGACGCCAAGTCGTCCACAAATGCTGGCTCAGCCCCCTTATTCTTTTGACCTATCTGTCATGTACTGGGCGCCAACCTTAGCACTTGGTGGCACGCTTTTCGCTCTTCCTTCGGCCATTACTCAGGACTTCAAAAAACTCTTTGCGACGATTTTTTCCTTGCCAATCGCTATCTGGACATCAACACCGTCCTTTGCAGATATGGCCATGTTATCAGAAGACTTTAACAGCGATAAAATGCCAGGAATCACGCATTTCTACTTTGATGGTGAAGAATTGACGGTCAAAACAGCTCAAAAACTGCGCGAGCGATTCCCAAATGCCCGTATTATCAATGCCTACGGTCCAACAGAAGCGACAGTAGCCCTGTCAGCTGTTGCCGTGACAGACGAGATGTTGAAGACTCTCAAACGCCTGCCAATCGGCTATACCAAGGCGGATTCTCCGACCTTTATCATTGATGAGGAAGGTAAGAAAGTTCCAAATGGTGAACAGGGAGAAATCATCGTTTCTGGGCCAGCTGTTTCAAAAGGCTATATGAATAATCCTGAAAAAACGGCAGAAGCTTTCTTTGAGTTTGAAGGTCTGCCAGCCTACCACACAGGGGATGTAGGAACCATGACAGATGAGGGCTTGCTTCTCTATGGTGGACGCATGGACTTCCAGATTAAGTTTAATGGTTATCGCATTGAGCTTGAAGATGTTTCTCAAAATCTCAATAAGTCTCGCTTTATCGAATCAGCTGTCGCTGTCCCACGTTATAACAAGGACCACAAGGTGCAAAATCTACTGGCCTATGTCATCCTAAAGGACGGTGTCCGTCAGCAGTTTGAGCGTGATATCGATATTACCAAGGCTATCAAAGAAGACCTAGCAGATATCATGATGTCTTATATGATGCCATCGAAATTTCTTTATCGAGATAGTTTGCCGCTAACGCCTAATGGTAAAATTGATATCAAGGGCTTGATTAACGAGGTAAACAGTAGATGATGGAGCTTTATAAACAGCTACCTCATTTGGAACCTTATGGTGATCTTCAGTACTTTTTATACGTAATTGCTGCGACTTTACCTATCTTCATCGGTCTTTTTTTCAAGAAACGTTTTGCCTTGTATGAGGTGCTTGTTAGTCTCTTCTTTATCGTCACCATGTTGGTCGGTGGAAAGACGAATCAAATAAGCGCTCTTATCCTTTATGTTATCTGGCAAGTACTTCTTGTATCTTTCTACAAAAGGTACAGGAAAAAGCGGGATAGTAAATGGATATTTTACCTGGTTAGCTTTCTATCCCTATTGCCAATCGTCTTTGTGAAAGTATCTCCTGCTATTCATGGACCTCAATCTTTGTTTGGCTTTTTAGGGATTTCTTACTTAACTTTTCGTGCAGTTGGGGTTATCGTTGAGTTGAGAGACGGTGTCATCAAGGATTTAACGATTTGGCAATTCTTACGTTTTCTTCTCTTTATGCCGACTTTCTCAAGTGGTCCCATTGATCGTTTTAAACGCTTCAATGAAAATTACGAGACCATTCCTGAGCGGGATGAGCTGATGGATATGCTAGAAGAGGCTGTCAAATATATCATGCTTGGCTTCCTCTACAAGTTTATCTTGGCTCACATTTTAGGAGAAACATTATTGCCTCCGCTGAAAAATTTGGCCTTGCAGACAGGTGGGTTCTTTAACCTCTACGCTTTAGCGGTCATGTACACCTTTGGTCTGGAGCTCTTCTTTGACTTTGCGGGCTACTCTATGTTTGCCTTAGCCATTTCAAACTTGATGGGTATTCATAGTCCTATCAACTTTAACAAGCCCTTTTTGTCAAGGGATTTAAAAGAGTTTTGGAATCGCTGGCACATGAGTCTGTCTTTCTGGTTCCGTGACTTTGTCTTTATGCGGATGGTCATGGTGTTGACCAGAAAGAAGGTCTTTAAAAATCGCAATGTGACCTCCAGTGTAGCCTATATTCTCAATATGCTGATTATGGGATTTTGGCATGGTGTGACCTGGTACTATATCGCCTATGGACTTTTTCATGGGATTGGGCTGGTCATCAATGATGCTTGGGTTCGTAAGAAAAAAGCACTCAATAAAGAACGGAAAAAAGCTGGAAAGGGTTCCTTACCTGAGAATCGCTGGATTCAGTTGCTTGGCATGGTTGTCACCTTCCATGTCGTGATGGTTTCATTCTTAATCTTTTCTGGATTTTTGAATGATTTATGGTTTAAAAAATAAAAGGATATAAAAAATGGATATCAAATCAGAAGTTATTGAAATTATTGATGAGTTGTTTATGGAAGATGTTTCTGACATGATGGATGAAGATCTTTTTGATGCCGGTGTCTTGGATAGCATGGGAACGGTTGAATTGATTGTTGAGATTGAAAACCGTTTTGACATTCGTGTTCCAGTGACGGAGTTCGGTCGTGATGACTGGAATACGGCTAATAAAATCGTAGAAGGTATTACGGAGTTGAAGAATGCTTAAACGCTTGTGGCTGATCTTCGGGCCTATCTTCATTGCTGGATTTTTGGTTCTTCTACTCATCTTTTTTTATCCAAGTACAACAAGCCATAATCTGACGGAGGAGAAATACTCGGCGGCTTCTGTTAGTGCAGAGAGTTTTAAAGAGAGAAGCCAAAAAGTAAGGGCTCTTACGGATCCAAATATGCGTTTTATTCCTTTTTTAGGGTCCAGTGAATGGATTCGATTTGATAGTGTCCATCCAGCTGTTTTAGCGGAAAAATACCATCGTCCCTATCGTCCTTACTTTCTAGGTCAAGCAGGAGCAGCCTCTCTCAATCAATATTTTGGTCTACAGCAAATTTTGCCAGAAATAGAGAATAAGCAGGCTGTATTTGTGATTTCGCCTCAGTGGTTTACGGAGACAGATTATGAACCCGCAGCGTTTCAGAGATTTTTTAACAGTGACCAATTGACAGCTTTTTTGGGAAATCAATCTGGTGACATTGCTGCAAAGCATGCGGCTATTCGATTGTTAAAGCAGAATCCTAATGTTGCATTAAAAGGCATTGTTCAAAAATTGTCAAAGGGTGAAGAATTATCAGATGTTGATCAGGTTGCTATTGATATTTTTGCGCGGTTCAACGAAAAACAATCCGCTCTCTTTGGACAATTCTCCATTCGAGGACAACTCAAGTACAAGGAACACGTGGAGAACTATTTAAAAGATCTTCCGGATCAATTTTCTTATGATGAGTTAGAAAAAATTGTTCGTAAGGACGCAGAAGCAAATACGACCAATAACGATATGGGGATGGAAAATCATTTCTATACGAGAGAGATTCAAAAGGATTTAAAAAAATGGGAAGGGTATCAAAAAAATTACAACTTCCTCAAGTCCTCTGAATATAATGATTTGCAGCTGGTCCTCAATCAATTTGCTAAGTCGAATGTCAATGTGCTCTTTGTCATTCAGCCGGTTAACAAGAAGTGGATGGAGTACACAGGACTCAGCGAAGAGATGTACCAGCATGCAGTGGAGAAAATTCGTTACCAATTAGAAAGTCAGGGTTTTACCAATATTGCTGATTTTTCAAAAAATGGAGGGAACCCTTATTTTGTTAAGGATACCATTCATCTAGGATGGTTGGGTTGGCTGGCTTTTGATAAGGTTGTCAATCCTTTCTTGACGGATCCGAAACCAGCTCCAGACTACAAGATGAATGACCGCTTCTTTAGCAAGGACTGGGCGACCTATGATGGGAACATCAAAGATTTCCAATAAAACGAGCTAAAAGTTTGGGATTTAAACCCAGACTTTTTTGTTTAAATGGCGAATATTTAAGATAAAAATAGGTCAAAAGTTTCAAAATTTTTAGAAATAGCGTATAATATAAAAGAGAAAAAGAAAAGAAAGGGATTTTAAAATGAACAAACGTTCTTTGTTACCTGTCTTGTCGACAGCCCTGTTAGCTCCAGCCTTCTTAGCTGGACAAGTCTATGCTGAAGAAGCGACGACTCCTGCAGAAAGTTCAGCTGTCGTAGCGACTCCTGCTACGTCGGCGACTCCAGCCCCTGTTGAGAGTCCTGCGGTACCGGAAACTTCAGCAACTTCAGAAGCGGTTGCACCTGCAGAAGCTCCGTCAGCTCCTGCTGAATCTACTAAAAGCGAAGAAAAGGACACCGTTATCTTACACACCAATGATGTCCATGGTCGTATTGTAGAGGAAAAGGGAGTAATTGGAGATGCCAAGTTAGCGACTGTCATTGAGCAGGAGCGTGCAAAATCAAATCAAAATACTCTGGTTGTTGATGCGGGAGACGCTTTCCAAGGTTTACCGATTTCCAACTCTACGAAGGGTGAAGCACGCGCTGAAATTCTCAATCAGATGCAGTATGATGCCATGGCAGTAGGAAACCATGAGTTTGACTTTGGTTTGGACGAAGCTAAGAAATACAAGGAAATCTTGAAATTCCCATTACTTAGCTCAAACACCTATGTCAATGGAGCTCGTCTTTTTGAAGCTTCCACAATCGTTGATAAAGATAAGACTGTGGAAGGTGATGAATTTGTTGTAATCGGTGTGACAACACCTGAAACCGCTACAAAAACCCACCCTAAAAACATTAAAGGGGTAACTTTTACAGATCCAATCTCTGAAGTCAATCAGGTCATCGAAGAAGTTCAAGCCAAGGCTCGTGCAGAAGGTAAGGACTACAAACACTATGTTGTGCTGGCTCACTTGGGTGTGGATACCACAACCCCAGTAGAATGGCGTGGTTCAACTTTGGCAGAAGCCTTGTCTAAAAATCCTCGTTTGAAAGGGAAACGCGTAACAGTAATCGACGGTCACTCTCATACAGTAGAATCAACGACTTATGGAGACAATGTTACCTATAACCAAACAGGAAGCTACCTTCATAATGTAGGGAAAATCACCTACAAATCACGTCAGCTTTTGGGCAATCCAACTCAGATTCCGGCTGCAGATGCTAAAAAATTACCAGCTAATCCTACAGTTGAAAAACTAGTCAAAGACATTAAACAAAAATACGATGCTGAAAATGCGGTTGAGATTGTCTCAAACAGCCCTGTAGAACTAAACGGTGATCGTGAAAATGTTCGGGTTCGTGAAACCAACCTCGGAAACGTCGTGGCAGACTCTCTCTATCAGTATGGTCAAACAGGATTTAGCCATCCGACAGACATCGCTGTGACAAATGGTGGTGGCTTGCGTGAAACCATTGCAAAAGGCAAACCAATTACTAAAGGAAATGTCATTGCCGTTCTTCCGTTTGGAAATACCATCTCACAAATCCAAGTGACTGGGCAACAAGTTTTGGATATGTTTGAAAAATCACTCGGATCTATCTTGCAGGTCGATAAGGATGGCAAGAAGGTCTTGGATGAGAACGGGCAACCATTGTTAGAGCCAAGTGGTGGTTTCTTGCAAGTTTCGGGTGTGAAGGTCTACTATGATACCAACCTACCATCAGGCAAACGTGTCTTGGCCATCCAGGTTAAAAACCGTGCAACAGGTCGTTATGAACTACTGGACCTCGCAAAAACCTACTATCTTGCAACCAATGATTTCTTAGCTGCGGGTGGTGATGGCTACACTATGTTGGGTGGCGCGCGTGAAGAAGGTCCTTCTATGGATGCAGCCTTTGAAGAGTATCTGAAAACCGCTGATTTGACCCAGTATGAAAAGATCAATCCGAACTCACGGACGATTTCTGTGGATTCTACAACTTTTAGTCTGCCGGTAGAAACGCCTCAAACGAATGCGGCTGCTAACGATGCGACTACAAATGTGCCATTGACTTATGAGGTGGCAGGTCAATTTAGCAAGAAGGCAGTTGTCTCAGAAAAAGCCCTCCCAAATACAGGAAGTGAACAGTCCATCTTCTTGCTCTTGATGGGAATGGTAGCTGGTTTGGCAGGTATCTTATTGAGCCGAAAACCAAAGCTAAAATAGGTTAAATTTCATATCTAGAAGAGTCTAGGGAAACGTTTTTACGCCTTTTTCCCTTGACTCTTTTTGGGTTTATGATATAATTAACCAGTAAAGAATCGGTGATTATCTATGTTTTTTACGAAAAAGATAGCTAGGGAAGGAGTAACACATGAGACAGCTTGCACAGGAAATCGATAACTTTTTAAACGAGGTGATTTTGAGATCTGAGAACCAGCATGAAATTCTAATCGGGCATTGCACGAGTGACGTTGCCTTGACCAATACTCAGGAACACATCCTCATGCTCTTGTCGGAAGAATCTCTAACCAACTCGGAGTTGGCCCGTCGCCTCAATGTCAGTCAGGCGGCAGTGACCAAGGCTATCAAGTCTTTGGTCAAAGAGGGTATGTTAGAGACATCTAGAGATCCAAAAGATGCGCGTGTGATCTTTTACCAACTGACAGAACTAGCTCGACCAGTGGCAGAGGAACACCACCATCATCATGAACACACGCTCTTAGCCTATGAACAAGTAGCAAGTCAGTTTACTCCAAATGAACAAGAAGTGATTCAGCGGTTTTTAACTGCTTTAGTAGGAGAAATCAAATAATGCGGTATATTACAGTAGAGGACTTGTCTTTCTATTATGACAAGGAACCTGTCCTCGAGCACATCAACTATAGTGTTGATAGTGGGGAGTTTGTCACCCTGACTGGTGAAAATGGAGCTGCCAAGACAACGCTTATCAAGGCGAGCCTAGGCATCTTGCAACCAAGATTTGGTAAGGTAACCATCTCAAAGACAAATACTCATGGGAAAAAGCTTAGGATAGCCTATCTTCCCCAGCAAATTGCCAGTTTTAATGCTGGTTTTCCAAGTACGGTTTATGAATTTGTCAAGTCGGGTCGCTATCCTCGAAAGGGCTGGTTCCGTCGCTTGAATGCTCATGATGAGGAACATATCAAGGCCAGTCTAGACTCGGTTGGTATGTGGGAACATCGTGACAAACGAATTGGTTCCCTTTCTGGTGGGCAAAAGCAACGGGCGGTTATTGCACGGATGTTTGCTTCTGACCCAGATATCTTTGTCTTGGATGAGCCGACGACAGGGATGGATGCTGGAAGCAAAAATGAATTTTACGAACTCATGCACCATAGTGCTCACCATCATGGCAAGGCTGTTTTGATGATTACCCATGACCCTGAGGAGGTCAAGGACTATGCGGATCGCAATATCCATCTAGTGCGCAATCAAGACTCGCCGTGGCGTTGTTTTAACGTTCACGAGAGTGACCAGGAGGTGGACCATGCTTAGTTTGTTATCATATGACTTCATGCAGCGGGCCTTCTTGGCTGTCATTGCCATGAGCCTCTTTTCACCAGTTCTTGGGACCTTCCTTATCTTACGTCGTCAGAGTTTGATGAGTGATACTCTTAGTCACGTTTCCTTGTCAGGGGTTGCCTTTGGTCTGGTTTTGGGGATTGCTCCAACCATTTCAACCATTGCTATTGTCTTGATCGCTGCGGTCTTTCTGGAGTATCTCCGTACAGTCTATAAGAACTTTATGGAAATCGGGACTGCCATCCTCATGTCTACAGGGCTTGCAGTCTCCCTTATCGTCATGAGTAAGGGGAAAAGTTCGAGCTCCATGAGTTTGGACCAATATCTCTTTGGTTCGATTGTGACCATTAGCCAGGAGCAGGTGATATTCCTCTTTGCCATTGCGGCAATCGTTTTACTCTTGACTTTCTTGTTCTTGCGACCAATGTATATCCTGACCTTTGATGAGGACACGGCCTTTGTGGATGGCTTGCCAGTTCGTACCATGTCTATCCTCTTTAACATGGTGACAGGGGTGGCGATTGCCCTTATGATTCCAGCTGCAGGAGCCCTTTTGGTGTCGACCATTATGGTCTTGCCAGCTAGTATTGCCCTTCGTCTGGGGAAAAACTTCAAATCCGTTATGTTACTAGCCAGCGCTATTGGCTTTTTGGGAATGGTGGCAGGACTTTATATTTCCTACTATGCGGAAACCCCTGCCAGTGCTAGTATCACCATTATCTTTGTAGCTGTCTTTTTGTTAGTCAGTCTACTGAAACGTTTTATCAAATAGGAGAATGAAATGAAAAAACTGAGCTTACTACTGGCTAGTCTATGTGCCCTGTTTTTAGTGGCTTGTTCCAATCAAAAACAGGCAGATGGGAAGCTAAATATCGTGACAACCTTTTACCCTGTCTACGAATTTACCAAGCAAGTCGTAGGAGATACTGCTAATGTAGAACTTCTAATCGGTGCTGGTACAGAACCTCACGAATATGAACCGTCTGCCAAGGCAGTTGCCAAAATCCAAGACGCAGATACCTTCGTTTATGAAAATGAAAATATGGAAACTTGGGTTCCAAAATTGCTAGAATCCTTGGATAAGAAAAAGGTGAAAACCATCAAGGCGACAGGTGATATGCTCCTCTTGCCAGGTGGTGAGGAAGAAGAGGAAGGGCATGATCATGGCGGTGAGGGTCACCATCACGACTACGATCCCCACGTTTGGCTTTCACCAGCACGCGCCATCAAACTGGTAGAGCATATCCGTGATAGCTTGTCAGCAGATTATCCTGATAAAAAAGAGACTTTTGAGAAGAATGCGGCTGCCTATATCGAAAAATTGCAAGCCTTGGACAAGGCCTATACAGATGGCTTGTCTCAAGCCAAACAAAAGAGCTTTGTGACCCAGCACGCTGCCTTTAACTACCTTGCCTTGGACTACGGTCTCAAGCAAGTATCCATCTCAGGTCTCTCACCAGATGCAGAACCATCAGCAGCACGTTTGGCAGAATTGACAGAGTATATCAAGAAAAACAAGATTTCTTATATCTACTTTGAAGAAAATGCCTCACAAGCCCTAGCTAATACACTCTCAAAAGAAACAGGTGTCAAACTAGACGTGCTCAATCCGCTAGAAAGTCTGACAGAAGAAGCAACCAAGGCCGGTGAGGACTACATCTCCGTGATGGAGAAAAACCTCAAGGCTTTGAAGCAGACAACGGACCAAGAAGGACCAGAAATCGAGCCAGAGAAGGAAGAAAATACCAAGACAGTTCACAATGGTTACTTTGAGGATGCAGATGTCAAAGACCGTACCTTGAGTGACTATGTAGGCAACTGGCAGTCAGTTTATCCTTTCCTTGAGGATGGAACCTTTGATCAAGTCTTTGACTACAAGGCTAAGTTGACTGGCAAGATGACAAAGGATGAGTACAAGGCCTACTATAGAAAAGGCTATCAGACAGATGTGACTAAAATCAACATTACAGATAATACTATGGAATTTGTTCAAGGTGGCCAAAGCAAGAAATTCACCTACAAGTATGTCGGCAAGAAAATCTTGACTTATAAGAAAGGCAATCGTGGCGTGCGCTTCCTCTTTGAAGCGACAGATACGGACGCTGGACAGTTCAAGTATGTTCAGTTTAGTGACCACAATATCGCCCCAGTTAAGGCAGAACATTTCCATATCTTCTTTGGAGGTACTAGCCAAGAAGCCCTCTTTGAAGAGATGGATAACTGGCCAACCTACTACCCAGATAACCTATCTGGTCAAGAAATCGCCCAAGAAATGTTGGCACATTGATGCAAGAGAGAATCCCGCAAATCTGCGGGATTTTTTGGTAGAAACGATTAGGTTGTTAGGTATTATAGTACCACAGTTGTGCTGTTCACAATGTGATAAGGCAGTCATTTTCTACTGGCTGCTTCTCACTAGCTGGCGAATGCAAAAGCTACGATTGTACAAATTATAGAATCTTTTCAGGGGATTTAGGAAGGGATCTTAGTCATATTGACGTTGCTATCGCTTTTTGTTATAGTCAAGGAGTGAGCAGTTTGGAACAATAGTTTATTCACAGTCTGTGGATAAGTCTTGGGGGAAATGACATAAAACTCAGGGGGTTGAAGCATTCTGATAATAGTTCCGTATATTAGTAACTTGCTAGAGAGCTAGCAGAAACCCTAGTACAGAGCTGTTTGACAAAGGTATGTTTAGGGTGAAGGCTTCCAAGTCTAAGAGCTGGATTTTGGAGAAACTAGTTTTTAGGCATGTTTTCTTATCCACAAGTTGTGGATAACTTTGTGAACAAGAGAAAGAGATATGAGATGATGACGAAAATAAAACCGCATGGACCATTACCAAGCCAGGCCCAGCTGGATTATTTAGAGGATGAACTAGCTGCCTTTATCCATTTTGGTCCCAATACCTTTTATGACCAGGAATGGGGAAGTGGGCAAGAGGATCCTATGCGTTTTAACCCGACCAAGTTGGATGCGCGGGAATGGGTTCGGGTACTCAAAGAAACGGGTTTTAAAAAGCTGATTTTGGTGGTGAAGCACCACGATGGTTTTGTGCTCTACCCGACAGCCCAGACAGACTATTCGGTCAAGGCTAGCCCTTGGAGGGATGGAAAGGGGGACTTGCTTCTCGAAGTTTCTCAAGCTGCGACTGAGTTTGACATGGATTTGGGAGTGTATTTGTCTCCTTGGGATGCCCACAGTCCCCTCTATCACGTGGACCGAGAAGCGAACTACAATGCCTACTATCTGGCTCAATTGAAGGAAATCTTGTCAAATCCTGCTTATGGCAATGCTGGGAAGTTCGCTGAGGTGTGGATGGATGGTGCTCGAGGCGAAGGGGCCCAGAAGGTCAACTATGAGTTTGAGACCTGGTTTGAAACCATTCGTGACTTGCAGGGCGATTGTTTGATTTTCTCAACTGAAGGGACCAGTATTCGCTGGATTGGAAATGAACGAGGCTATGCATGGGATCCCTTGTGGCAAAAAGTCAAGCCAGACCAGTTGGGGACAGAGGCGGAATTAGATTACCTACAGCACGGAGACCCCTCGGGAACGCTATTTTCAATCGGGGAGGCAGATGTTTCTCTTCGGCCGGGCTGGTTTTACCATGAGGATCAGGACCCCAAGTCTCTCGAGGAATTGGTCGAAATCTACTTTCACTCGGTGGGTCGGGGTACACCTCTCTTACTCAATATTCCGCCAAACCAAGATGGACTCTTTGACGAAAAGGATATCCGGCGACTGTATGAATTTGCTACCTACCGTGACACACTCTATAGGGAAGATTTAGCTCTGGGAGCCAAGGTATCTGGCCCTGCTCTATCACCAGACTTTGCTTGTCATCATCTGACAGATGGACTGGAGGCTAGTTCTTGGGCAAGTGATGCAGAGTTGCCAATCCAATTAGAGCTCGATTTAGGATCACCTAAAACTTTTGATGTGATTGAGTTAAGAGAAGATTTGAAGTTGGGGCAACGCATCGCTGCTTTCCATGTTCAGGTAGAGTTGGATGGTGCCTGGAAGGAGTTTGGCTCTGGTTATACTGTTGGCTACAAACGTCTCTTACGAGGATCAGTCGTTGAGGCGCAGAAGATACGCGTGATCATTACAGAGGCACAGGCTTTGCCTTTGTTGACCAAGATTTCACTCTATAAAACACCTACCTTGTCGAAAAAAGAAGCTGTTCAGCAACTAGAGTTTTCAGAAAAAAGTCTAGCTGTGACCAAGGGAGAAAATGTCCACTTTACAGTGAAGCGCATAGAATCTAGCAGTCCTTTAGAAGCTAAGATTTCGATTCAACCAGGGACGGGTGTGCATGGTGTCGCCTATCGGGACGAGATTCAAGTCCTTGCGTTTCAAGTTGGCGAGACTGAAAAAAGGCTAACGCTACCAACCTTGTATTTTGCAGGAGATAAAACCTTGGACTTTTATCTGAATTTGATGGTAGATGGGCAGCTGGTTGACCAGCTTCAGGTCCAAGTTTCATAAAAGAAGAACCTTTGCGCGATGCAAAGGTTCTTTTGGTTAGGAGTGATTTGGTAGCCAGCTGAGGGTGAAGGTCAGTTGCTCAGCTTTCAAGAGGTCTTGGTGTTGAATGCTAGATACTATGGTCTTGTCCAATCGGCATTCTTTTACAAAGTTGAAATGGCTGTGATTTTGCTCGGCATGGATATCCAGCCATTTATTTTCCTTAGCTAGGTAGATACGGAGATGGTCAAAGAGAGGGATTCCGAGATCGTAACTTGGTTTGCCCGGACAGATCGGGTAGAATCCAAGAGCTGACCAGATGTACCAAGCCGAGAGACTGCCATTGTCTTCGTCGCCAGGATAGGCTTGCCAGCTGGGGTGAAAGGCTTTCTGACGCAAGGTTTTGATGAGTAGAGCAGTGTAGTCAGGGTAGTCGCTGTAGCGAAAGAGATAAGGGATGTGGAAGCTAGGTTGGTTGGAAATGGCGATTTGCCCAAAAGGAGCGGTAGCCATCTCGCTCATCTCGTGAATCTCGTAACCATAGCCGGTGGTTTCAAAGAGGGGAGCACCCTGACAGGCTTTCAAAAGATAGTGGCTGAAGGCTTCTTTTCCGCCCATAAGCTGGATTAAGCCTGGGATGTCGTGGAGAACGCCAAAAGTCGCTTGAATGGTAGAACATTCGGCGTAGTCTCGTCCCCAACTGTAAGGAGAGAAGTCAGGACGGAAGTTGCCTTGACGATCTCGCGCACGCATATAGCCTGTCTCAGAGTCAAAGAGATGACGGAAATTTTGAGAAGAAGTGTTATAAGTGTCAGCAATCTCTGTTTTCCCTAGTTTTTTGGAACAGCTGGCGATACAAAAGTCGCTATAGGCATAGTCAAGGGTGTGACTGACACTTTCGTGGTGGTCGGTAGAGAGATAACCTAATTCTTGGTATTGTGCCAAACCGTGACGACCATTGATGCCGAGAGGGTCGGATTTGGTGGCTGTTTCAAGCATGGCTTGGAGGAGTTCTTCTTCTAGGTCGGGGGCCATATCCTTGCAGGCGCTATCTGCGATAATGCCGTCCAATAGAGTACCAGGCATCATACCACGTTCATCTGGAGCCAGCCATTTTGGAAGGAATCCAGTATCGCGGTAGCTATTGAGGAAACCTTCTAGAAAGCGGTGATAGTGTTCCGGTATGACAAGCGCAAAGAGGGGGAAGGTGGTGCGGAAGGTATCCCAGAAGCCATTATTGCTAAAGAGGACACCGGGCTTGACAGTACCAGTAGTCAGGTCCATATGGATGGCTTGCCCTGACTCGTTCACTTCATAAAAAGTCTGCGGGAAGAGGAAGAGTCTGTAGAGGCAGTGGTCAAAGAAGGTCCGGTCAGCCTCTCCTGTCTCTAGTATGTCAAAACGATGGAGGAGATTTTCCCAGTCCGCTTTCGCACTTGCTTTACAGCTATCAAAGTCCGTTTGAGGTAGATTAAGCAGAGCTTGAGAAGGCGATATGAAAGAAGTTGCTAGTTGAATCTCGGCTTGACTGCTTGCTAAGTCAATTCGCCAGTCTCCCTCTTCTTGTGTGACAGCAAGAATATCCGTATTTATTTGTAGGGCGGTGAAGAGTTTTAGCGTATTTTTGTTTGTCTCTGTTTTTCCCTCTTGACGCAGAGCAAGAGTCCGCTTATCTACTTGCTCTACGGTCAGTTCATCTCCTGCGTGAAGATAGAGGGAGAGGGCTTTGCCTTGCTTTTGCTCCAAACGAATAGAAGCACCGTAGCAAGTTGGAGTAAGCTGGCTTTCAATCTGATAGCGCAGGGAGAAAATCTTCAGATAATGAGGTTGGAAAGAGGCCTTATCCATATCATAGGAAGATTGGCGGTGGAAGAGGCTGTCTCCGCCCAGTTGGCCTGTGACAGGTGTCAGAAGCAGCCAAGAGTAGTCCCCAATCCAAGGACTGGGCTGGTGGGTTAATCGAATCCCCTGAAAGATGGGCAAATGCGGATCGAAAAACCAAGCTCCTTCCTGGTCACTGGTCTGGGGTACAAAGTAATTCATCCCAAAAGGAACGCCTGCGTAAGGCAGGGTATTTCCACGAGAAAAGGCATGCTTACTGGCAGTTCCAAAGCGGGTATCGATGGTTTCAAGTAGTGGTTTCATAGTCTTTCCTTTAGCTGTTTTTCTACATTATATCAGAAAAAGAGGGCCTTTAGATATGGGGTTCGAAAGTAAGCAATTTTGTAGAAAAATGACTATCATTTGTGTATGTATTTTCTGTCTCAAAAACTATATACTGAACATGAAACTTGTTTGAAAGAGGTAAAATTAAAAATGGTTTATTCAAAAGAGATTGTCAGAGAGTGGCTGGATGAAGTAGCAGAGCGTGCCAAGGACCATCCGCAGTGGGTGGATGTCTTTGAGCGTTGCTATACAGACACCTTGGACAACACGGTCGAGATCCTAGAAGATGGTTCAACCTTTGTACTCACAGGAGATATTCCTGCCATGTGGCTTCGGGATTCGACTGCCCAACTCAGACCCTACCTTCATGTGGCTAAAAGAGATTCTCTCTTGCGTCAGACCATTGCAGGTTTGGTAAAGCGTCAGATGACCTTGGTGCTCAAGGATCCTTATGCCAACTCCTTTAACATTGAGGAGAATTGGAAGGGGCACCATGAGACTGATCACACAGAGCTTAATGGCTGGATTTGGGAACGAAAGTATGAGGTGGACTCGCTTTGCTATCCTTTGCAGTTGGCTTATCTCCTTTGGAAAGAGACTGGCGAGACCAGTCAGTTTGATGAGACTTTTGTCGCAGCGACCAAGGAAATTCTTCATCTTTGGACGGTGGAACAAGACCACAAGAACTCACCTTATCGTTTTGTTCGTGATACGGACCGCAAGGAAGATACTCTGGTAAATGATGGTTTTGGACCCGACTTTGCAGTGACAGGTATGACCTGGTCAGCCTTCCGTCCGAGTGATGACTGCTGCCAGTATAGCTATTTGATTCCTTCCAATATGTTTGCAGTAGTCGTCTTGGGGTATGTGCAAAAAATCTTTGCAGAACTGGATCTAGCTGATAGCCAAAACATCGTGGCAGACGCTAAACGCCTGCAAGCTGAAATCCAAGAAGGCATCGAAAATTACGCTTACACAACTAACAGCAAGGGTGAAAAGATTTACGCCTTTGAAGTGGATGGCCTAGGAAATGCTAGCATCATGGATGATCCAAATGTACCGAGTCTGCTGGCTGCGCCTTATCTGGGCTATTGCGACATTGAAGACAAAGTGTATCAAGCCACTCGTCGCACCATTCTCAGTCCTGAAAATCCCTACTTCTACCAAGGAGAGTACGCAAGTGGACTCGGAAGTTCTCATACCTTCTATCGTTATATCTGGCCGATTGCTCTATCTATCCAAGGTTTGACAACAAGAGATAAGGCAGAGAAGAAATTCTTGCTGGACCAGCTGGTTGCCTGCGATGGTGGCACAGGTGTCATGCACGAAAGTTTCCACGTGGACGACCCAACGCTTTACTCACGTGAATGGTTCTCTTGGGCCAACATGATGTTCTGTGAATTAGTCTTGGATTACCTGGATATTCGTTAAGGAGCGCGCTTTAGTTTCACCGATTCGTGTCAGAATCACACCTTTACATTTAAAACGTTAAAATTTAAGTTAGAATGAGGTTTTACTTCATGGAAAATGTTGTTGTACATATTATCTCACACAGTCACTGGGATCGTGAGTGGTACTTGCCTTTTGAAAGCCACCGGATGCAGTTGGTGGAGTTGTTTGACAATCTTTTTGATCTTTTTGAAAATGATCCTGAGTTCAAGAGCTTCCACTTGGATGGACAAACCATTGTCCTGGATGACTACTTGGAAATTCGCCCTGAAAATCGCGACAAAGTCCAAGGTTACATCGACCAAGGCAAACTCAAAATTGGTCCCTTTTACATCTTGCAGGATGACTACTTGATTTCAAGTGAAGCCAATGTCCGCAACACCTTGATTGGTCAAGCTGAATGTGCAAAATGGGGCAAATCAACCCAGATTGGTTACTTCCCAGATACCTTTGGAAATATGGGACAAGCTCCTCAAATCCTTCAGAAATCAGGTATTCACGTGGCAGCCTTTGGCCGTGGTGTGAAGCCGATTGGATTTGACAACCAAGTTCTCGAAGATGAGCAGTTTACTTCTCAGTTTTCAGAAATGTACTGGCAGGGTGCGGACGGAAGTCGTGTTCTCGGTATCCTCTTTGCCAACTGGTACAGTAACGGGAATGAAATCCCAGTTGATAAGGACGAAGCCTTGGCCTTTTGGAAACAAAAATTGTCAGACGTGCGTGACTACGCTTCAACCAACCAGTGGTTGATGATGAACGGATGTGACCACCAGCCAGTACAGAGAAATCTGAGTGAGGCCATTCGTGTAGCAAATGAACTCTTCCCAGATGTGACCTTTGTGCATAGTTCCTTTGATGACTATATCCACGCAGTAGAAAGTGCTCTGCCTGAGCAACTATCTACGGTTACAGGTGAGTTGACCAGTCAAGAAACAGACGGTTGGTATACACTTGCCAACACTTCTTCATCCCGTATTTACCTCAAACAAGCTTTCCAAGAAAATAGCAACCTGCTAGAACAAGTGGTGGAACCATTGACCGTCATCACTGGCGGCCACAACCACAAGGACCAGTTGACCTATGCTTGGAAAGTCCTTCTACAAAATGCGCCACATGACAGTATCTGTGGCTGTAGTGTGGACGAGGTTCACCGTGAGATGGAGACACGTTTTGCAAAGGTCAACCAAGTTGGAAACTTTGTTAAGACCAACCTTCTCAACGAATGGAAGGGTAAAATCGCAACCCACGAAGCGCAAAGCGATCATCTCTTTACGGTCATCAACACAGGCTTGCATGACAAGGTTGACACTGTCAGCACAGTGATCGATGTGGCGGTTTGTGATTTCAAAGAATTGCACCCAACAGAAGGCTATAAGAAGATGGTAGCCTTGACCTTGCCAAGCTACCGTGTCGAAGACTTGGAGGGGCATGCTGTAGAAGCGAAAATCGAAGATCTGGGAGCTAATTTTGAGTATGATTTACCAAAAGACAAGTTCCGCCAGGCTCGTATCGCTCGTCAAGTGCGCGTGACAGTGCCTGTTCACCTAGCACCACTTTCTTGGACAACCTTCCAATTGCTTGAGGGAGAACAAGAACACCGTGACGGTATTTACCAAAATGGAGTGATTGATACGCCATTTGTAACGGTCAGTGTGGATGAAAATATCACAGTCTACGACAAGACAACTCATGAAGCGTATGAGGATGTTGTTCGCTTTGAAGACCGTGGTGACATCGGAAATGAGTACATCTATTTCCAACCAAAAGGAACAGAGCCTATCTACGCAGAACTCAAAGACTGTGAAGTCTTGGAAAATACAGCTCGTTTTGCTAAAATCTTGCTCAAGCATGAATTGACAATTCCAGTAAGTGCAGACGAAAAACTGGATGCGGAACAGAGAGGCATCATCGAGTTTATGACGCGTGAAGCTGGGCGCTCAGAAGAGTTGACAACCCTTCCTCTGGAAACAGAGATGACCGTCTTTGTTGACAATCCACAAATTCGTTTCAAGACTCGCTTTACTAACACAGCCAAGGACCACCGTATCCGTCTCTTGGTTAAGACTCATAATACGCATCCAAGCAATGACTCTGAAAGCATTTATGAGGTGGTGACAAGACCAAATAAACCAGCGGCTTCATGGGAAAATCCTGAAAATCCTCAACACCAACAAGCCTTTGTCAGCCTTTATGATGATGAAAAAGGGGTGACAGTGGCAAATAAAGGATTGCACGAGTATGAAATCCTTGGAGACGACACCATTGCAGTGACCATTCTTCGTGCCTCAGGTGAGTTAGGTGACTGGGGTTACTTCCCAACACCAGAAGCTCAGTGCTTGCGCGAGTTTGAAGTCGAGTTTGCACTTGAATGCCACCAAGCAGGGGAACGCTTCTCCGCTTTCCGTCGTGCCAAAGCCTTCCAAACACCATTCACTGGTCTTCAAGTTGCTAAACAAGAAGGAAGTGTGGCAGCGACTGGTAGTCTCTTGAGCCATGCGGCACTCAGCTTGCCGCAAGTCTGCCCAACAGCCTTTAAAGTGGCGGAAAATGAAGAAGGATATGTCCTCCGTTACTACAATATGAGTCAAGAAAATGTTCGCATATCAGAACACCAACAAACCATTTTGGACTTGCTTGAGCGACCATATCCAGTTCATTCAGGACTCTTAGCGCCACAAGAAATTCGCACAGAATTGATCAAAAAAGAAGACATTTAACAGTTTTAAAGTGTTTGATAACTAATACTATGAGATAGAAAGGAGGGGCGAAAAAGTAAGGGCTAACTGCTGATTCGCCCCTTTTTACGGTAAAGAACAATGATCATTGCAACCATTGATATCGGAGGGACTGGGATTAAGTTTGCCAGTCTGACTCCTGATGGAAAAATACTAGATAAGACAAGTACACCGACACCAGAAACCCTAGAAGATTTACTGGCATGGCTAGACCAACGTCTGTCGGAGAAAGATTATAAGGGCATTGCCATGAGCGTCCCAGGCGCGGTCAATCAAGAAACAGGTGTGATTGAGGGAATCAGTGCCGTCCCTTACATCCATGGCTTTTCTTGGTATGAGGCCCTTGCTCATCATCAGCTACCTGTCCATCTAGAAAATGATGCCAACTGTGTTGGACTTAGTGAACTGTTGGCTCACCCAGAGATTGAAAATGCGGCCTGTGTCGTGATTGGGACAGGGATTGGTGGGGCCATGATTATCAATGGCAAGCTTCACCGAGGTCGTCATGGCTTGGGGGGAGAGTTTGGCTATATGACAACCATTGCACCTGCTGAAAAACTCAACAACTGGTCGCAACTAGCGTCAACTGGAAATATGGTGCGCTACGTGATTGAAAAATCTGGTCAGACTGATTGGGACGGACGCAAGATTTACCAAGAAGCTACAGCAGGCAATGCCCTTTGCCAAGAAGCCATTGAGCGCATGAACCGTAATCTGGCGCAAGGTTTGCTCAATATCCAGTATCTGATCGATCCAGATGTCATTAGTTTGGGAGGCTCTATCAGTCAAAATCCAGATTTTATCCAAGGCGTCAAAAAAGCTGTTGATGCATTTGTTGAAACCTACGAAGAATATACAGTCGCACCAGTTATCCAAGCTTGCACCTATCATGCAGCTGCCAATCTCTATGGTGCCCTTGTCAACTGGCTGCAGGAGGAAAACCAATGGTAATTTTTACAGGACTTAGTCCCAAACAAACGCAGGCAATCGACTTGCTGACAAAACATATCTCTTTACCAGATGTGGAAGTGGCAGTCGCTCAGTCTGACCAAGCCTCTATCTCTATCAAGGGTGAGGGAGGCCACTATCAACTAACCTATCGCAAACCTCACCAACTTTACCGCGCCTTGTCCTTGTTAGCGACAGCTCTAGGTGAAGGTGACAAAGTAGCGATCGAGGAGCAGGCGGCTTACGAAGAGTTGGCCTACATGGCAGACTGTTCCCGAAATGCAGTGCTGAATGTGGCTTCTGCCAAGCAGATGATTGAGGTCTTGGCTCTCATGGGCTACTCAACCTTTGAGCTTTATATGGAAGACACCTACCAGATTGAGGGGCAGCCATACTTTGGCTATTTCCGTGGGGCTTATTCAGCAGAAGAGTTGCAGGAAATCGAAGCCTATGCCCAACAGTTTGACATGACCTTTGTGCCCTGCATCCAGACCTTGGCCCACTTGTCAGCCTTTGTCAAATGGGGGGTCAAAGAAGTGCAGGAACTCCGTGATGTGGAGGACATTCTCCTTATCGGCGAAGAAAAGGTTTATGACCTGATTGATGGGATGTTTGCTACTTTGTCTAAACTGCAGACTCGCAAGGTCAATATCGGGATGGATGAAGCCCACTTGGTTGGTTTGGGACGCTACCTCATCTTGAATGGTGTTGTAGACCGTAGTCTTCTCATGTGTCAACACTTAGAGCGCGTGCTGGATATTGCTGACAAGTATGGTTTCCACTGCCAGATGTGGAGCGATATGTTCTTCAAACTCATGTCAGCGGATGGTCAGTACGACCGTGATGTTGAGATTCCAGAGGAAACGCATGTCTACCTAGACCGTCTAAAAGACCGTGTGACCTTGGTTTACTGGGATTATTATCAAGACAGCGAAGAAAAGTACAATCGCAATTTCCGCAACCACCACAAGATTAGCCAAGACCTTGCCTTTGCAGGCGGAGCTTGGAAGTGGATCGGTTTCACACCCAACAACCATTTCAGTCGTCTCATCGCTATCGAGGCCAACAAATCCTGTCGTGCTAATGACATCAAAGAAGTCATTGTAACTGGCTGGGGGGACAATGGTGGAGAAACTGCCCAGTTCTCTATTCTACCAAGTCTGCAAATCTGGGCAGAGCTCAGCTACCGCAATGACCTAGACCGTTTGTCTGCTCACTTCAAGACCAATACAGGTCTGTCAGTTGAGGACTTTATGCAGATTGACCTTGCCAACCTCTTGCCAGATCTACCAGGCAATCTCAGTGGTATCAATCCCAACCGCTATGTCTTTTATCAGGATGTTCTTTGCCCGATTCTTGACAGACACATGACACCTGAACAGGACGGGCCACACTTTGCTCAGGCAGCTGAGACGCTTGCTGAAATTAAAGAAAAAGCTGGAAACTATGCTTATCTCTTTGAAACTCAGGCCCAGTTGAATGCTATTTTAAGTTCTAAAGTCGATGTGGGAAGACGCATTCGTCAGGCTTACCAAGCGGGTGATAAAGAAAATCTGAAAGAAATCGCAAGACAAGAATTACCAAAACTCAGAAGCGAGATTGAATACTTCCATACCCTCTTTAGCCGTCAATGGTTGAAAGAAAACAAGGTCTTTGGTTTGGATACGGTCGATATCCGTATGGGCGGACTCTTGCAACGCATCAAGCGAGCAGAAAACCGCATCGAGGTCTATTTGGCAGGTCAGATTGACCGTATCGACGAGCTAGAAGTTGAAATCCTACCATTTACTGACTTCTACGCAGACAAGGAGTTCGCAGCCACAACAGCCAACCAGTGGCATACTATTGCGACAGCTTCAACGATTTATACGACTTAATACTCTTCGAAAATCTCTTCAAACCACGTCAGCTTCGCCTTGCCGTATAGATGTTACTGACTTCGTCAGTTTTATCTGCAACCTCAAAGCACTGCTTTGAGCAGTCTGTGGCTAGCTTCCTAGTTTGCTCTTTGATTTTCATTGAGTATAAAAACAAGAATAGTGTCCCTTGTTCAGAGTGTTTCTCGTGAAACCTATTTCTTATAAAAAACTTCTCCACAAAAAATAATTTGTGGAGTTTTTTCTATAATTAGTAGTTTAACCTAGCCTTCAAATAGGAGTATACTAATAATGTAATCGTTATCAAACCTAAAAATTCGATGAAATCAGTTTTTAGGAATAAAAAGGGAGGAAATTATGAAAAAGTTTTCAAAGACCTTGAGAGATAACTGGATTTTTCTCTTGATGGTTTTACCAGGGGCACTCTGGTTGATTCTATTCTTTTACATTCCAGTATTTGGGAATGTGGTCGCCTTTAAAGACTACCATATGACCAGTAATGGTTTCATAGATAGTATTGTGAATAGTAAATGGGTCGGGTTAGATAATTTCAGATTCTTGTTTAGTTCAAAAGATGCCTTTATCATCACTCGAAATACCGTTCTCTACAATCTCGGCTTTATCTTTATCGGTTTGATTGTATCAGTAGGGATTGCCATCATCCTCAGCGAGCTCCGCTCTAAGAGAATGGTTAAGATTTTCCAAACGTCTATGTTGTTCCCTTACTTCCTGTCATGGGTTATCATCAGTTTCTTTACAGATGCCTTCCTAAACATTGACAAAGGGGTCTTCAACCATTTCCTAACATCTATTGGCATGAAGGAAGTCAACTTCTACGCTGACTTAGGCATTTGGCCATACCTTCTCCTTTTCCTAGGTATTTGGAAAGGCTTTGGATATAGCAGTGTCATGTACTATGCGACGATCATGGGAATTGACCCAACCTACTACGAAGCAGCAACAGTGGACGGGGCTAGCAAGTGGCAACGTATTCGCAACGTAACCATTCCTCAGTTGACTCCGCTTGTGACAGTTTTGACCATCCTTGCAGTCGGAAATATCTTCCGTGCAGACTTCGGTCTCTTCTATCAAATCCCGCATAATGCTGGTCAGCTTTACAATGTAACCAACGTTTTGGACGTATATGTCTTTAATGGTTTGACTCAGACAGCAGATATCGGTATGGCTTCAGCAGCCGGTCTTTACCAATCCGTTGTCGGTTTGATTCTGGTTATCCTATCAAACTTGCTTGCGAGACGAGTCGATCCAAACTCAGCTTTGTTCTAGAAAGGAGGAGAATATGGCAGAAAAGAAAATTAAAAAAGAAAAAATCGATAATGTCGGCATTCACTCCTTCAGTAAGAAAGCAGATATCTTCTTTAGTATCATCTCTGGTTTGATCGCTCTTTCTTGTATCTTGCCCTTTATCTTCGTTATCATCATTTCGGTGACAGATGAAAAGAGCATCCTCCAGTATGGATATAGCTTTTTCCCTTCGAAGTTCGGTGTAGATGGATTCCAGTTCCTAGCTCAGTTTAAAGATAAGATCCTCCAAGCGCTCTTTATCTCAGTTTTTGTAACTGTAGTCGGAACAGTGACCAACGTCTTCATCACAACCACTTATGCCTACGCCATCTCACGTACAACCTTTAAGTACCGCAGATTCTTTACGATCTTCGCTCTTCTTAGTATGTTGTTCAATGCTGGTTTGGTACCAGGCTATATCGTGGTTACTCGCCTGCTTCAACTGGGTGATACCGTTTGGGCCTTGATTGTTCCAATGCTCCTCTCACCATTCAACATCATCTTGATGCGTTCCTTCTTCAAGAAGACCATTCCAGAAGCCATTCTCGAATCTGCTCGTATCGATGGTGCCAGTGAAGCTCGGATCTTCTTCCAGATTTGTTTGCCATTGTCACTTCCAGGTATCGCAACCATCACGCTTTTGACAGCTCTTGGTTTCTGGAACGACTGGTTCAACGCCCTTCTTTACATCAAGAGTGACAACTTGTATCCATTGCAATATTTGCTTATGCAAATCCAGCAAAATATGGACTACATTGCAAAAGCAGTCGGCCTATCTGGCCAACTGGGAGTTGCTCTACCAAAAGAAACAGGTCGTATGGCCATGGTTGTGGTTGCAACCCTTCCAATCGCGATTCTGTATCCATTCTTCCAACGCTACTTTGTTAAAGGGTTGACAATCGGTGGTGTGAAAGAATAGCACTTATTGAGAAACACCGTTTCTCCCTTCCCAACTTCATCTTAGTGACTGAAGTTACAAATTATTAAATCGTTTATAAGTTTAAAAATAAAAAAAGGAGTTTTTATCATGAAAAACTGGAAAAAATATGCTTTTGCATCTGCTAGCGTAGTCGCTTTGGCTGCTGGTCTTGCTGCTTGTGGAAACCTTACAGGTAATAACAAAAAAGCTGCTGATACTGCTTCAGGTGAAAAACCTGTAATCAAAATGTACCAAATCGGTGACAAACCAGACAACTTGGATGAATTGCTAGAAAATGCAAACAAAATCATCGAAGAAAAAGTCGGTGCTAAATTGGATATCCAATACCTCGGATGGGGTGACTATGATAAGAAAATGTCAGTTATCACATCATCTGGTGAAAACTATGATATCGCATTTGCATCTAACTATGTCGTAAATGCTCAAAAAGGTGCTTATGCTGACTTGACAGAATTGTATAAAAAAGAAGGAGCAGAGCTTTACAAAGCACTTGACCCAGCTTACATCAAAGGGAACACTGTAAACGGTAAGATCTATGCAGTACCAGTTGCAGCTAACGTTGCATCATCTCAAAACTTTGCCTTCAACGGAACTCTTCTTGCTAAATACGGTATCGATATTTCAGGTGTAACTTCATACGAAACACTTGAGCCAGTCTTGAAACAAATCAAAGAAAAAGCTCCAGACGTAGTACCATTTGCGGTTACGAAGAATTTTATCCCATCTGATAACTTTGACTACCCAGTACCAAACGGACTTCCATTTGTTATTGACCTTGAAGGAGACACTACTAAGATCGTAAACCGTTACGAAGTGCCTCGTTTCAAAGAACACTTGAAGACTCTTCACAAATTCTATGAAGCTGGATACATTCCAAAAGACGTAGCAACAAGCGACACTTCATTTGACCTTCAACAAGATACTTGGTTCGTTCGTGAAGAAACAGTAGGACCAGCTGACTATGGTAACAGCTTGCTCTCACGTGTTGCTAACAAAGATATCCAAATCAAACCAATCACTAACTTCATCAAGAAAAACCAAACAACACAAGTTGCTAACTTTGTCATTTCAAACAACTCTAAGAACAAAGAAAAATCAATGGAAGTGTTGAATCTCTTGAACACAAACCCAGAACTCTTGAACGGTCTTGTTTACGGTCCAGAAGGCAAGAACTGGGAAAAAGTTGAAGGTAAAGAAAACCGTGTACGCGTCCTTGATGGCTACAAAGGAAATACTCACATGTCAGGTTGGAACACTGGTAACAACTGGATCCTTTACATCAACGAAAACGTTACAGACCAACAAATTGCAGATTCTAAGAAACAATTGGCAGAAGCTAAAGAATCTCCAGCACTTGGATTTATCTTTAACACTGACAGTGTGAAATCTGAAATTTCAGCAATCTCTAACACAATGCAACAATTCGATACAGCTATCAACACTGGTACTGTAGACCCAGATAAAGCTATTCCAGAATTGATGGAAAAATTGAAATCTGAAGGTGCTTACGAAAAAGTATTGAACGAAATGCAAAAACAATACGACGAATTCTTGAAAAACAAAAAATCATAAGAACGATTGATTTCGTGTATTCATTCCTAATTCCTAAAAATGTGATCACTGCCTTCCTTAGTTCTCTAGGGGAGGTAGTGATTTTTAGGATGTAAAAATGAAAAGAGTGGTTCTGATGGTTTATGCGATGTGATACACATACATCTATAGAGGATTTATTATGAAAAAATATCGCCTTCTTTTCAAAATGAGTGCTGTCTTCTCTTACCTATTTTTCGTATTTGGCCTTTCTCAGCTGACGCTTATTGTCCAAAACTATTGGCAATTTTCTTCCCAGATTGGCAATTTCTTCTGGATTCAAAATATCTTGAGTTTGCTATTTAGCGGAGTCATGATTTGGATTCTGGTTAAGACAGGGCACGGCTATCTTTTTCGCATTCCAAGAAAAAAATGGCTTTGGTATTCGATTTTGACAGTATTAGTGGTAGTGCTCCAGATCTCTTTTAACGTTCAGACAGCTAAACATGTTCAGTCAACTGCGGAAGGTTGGGCTGTATTGATTGGTTATAGTGGGACTAACTTTGCAGAGCTAGGTATCTATATAGCCCTGTTCTTTCTGATTCCACTGATGGAAGAGTTAATCTATAGAGGATTACTGCAACACGCCTTTTTTAAAGATTCGAGATTTGGTCTTGATTTGCTTCTTCCGTCCATTTTATTTGCTCTCCCTCATTTTTCAAGCCTGCCTAGTCTGTTAGATATCTTCGTCTTTGCAACATCTGGAATCATTTTTGCTGGTTTGACCCGTTATACCAAGAGCATTTATCCTTCCTATGCAGTGCATGTGATCAATAATATTGTAGCGACCTTGCCATTTTTGCTGACTTTTTTACATAGGGTGTTTGGGTAAAATATTAGCATGAGAGTTAGGAATTATAGTTTTTTAATTTATAAGCGAATTTCAGGAGGAAAATGAGAATGACACCATTAAAATGGTTCGCTGGAGGAAGTGAAAGACGTTGTGAAGCTATGACCATCATTGATCATCTATTGGAAGATATAAAGGCTGCGCCTCAACTTACTCCCTTGAAAAATCAGTTAGTGATTTATCAAAAACGATTAGAGGATGATGGAACCTCTACTCCATTTATTCTTAGCCAAATGAACGTTGACATCTCACGTGTATTAATTGATAACAAGCTGTGTTTGTCAGAAAGTCAAGCTAAGCATATCAAAAAATTGAGAGAATTATCTGCGATTCGGTATGGTTACTGATGAAGTGCAGGGGTAGGACTCTTTCTACAATTTCCGGTCAAATAAATTGCATTCGTTTTCCCAAGTGGGTATACTAGTATAGTTGAATGAAAAATTCTGAAAATTTAAGAATAGAAAAGAGAACAAATCTTATGGCAAAAGATATTCGTGTCTTACTTTACTACCTTTATACTCCAATTGAAAACGCAGAGCAATTTGCTGCAGACCACTTGGCTTTCTGTAAATCAATCGGCCTCAAAGGCCGTATCCTAGTCGCTGACGAGGGGATTAACGGAACCGTTTCAGGTGACTACGAAACAACTCAAAAATACATGGACTACGTTCACAGCCTCCCAGGCATGGAAGACCTCTGGTTCAAGATTGACGAAGAAAGTGAACAAGCCTTCAAGAAGATGTTTGTTCGCTACAAGAAAGAGATTGTCCACCTTGGTTTGGAAGACAACGACTTTGATAACGACATCAACCCACTTGAAACAACAGGTGCTTATTTGTCTCCAAAAGAGTTTAAAGAAGCCCTTCTTGACGAAGATACAGTGGTTCTTGACACACGTAACGATTATGAGTACGACCTAGGACATTTCCGTGGGGCTATCCGCCCAGACATCCGCAACTTCCGTGAGTTGCCACAATGGGTCCGTGACAACAAGGAAAAATTCATGGATAAGCGTGTTGTGGTTTACTGTACAGGTGGCGTTCGCTGTGAGAAATTCTCAGGCTGGATGGTCCGTGAAGGCTACAAAGATGTCGGCCAATTGCACGGAGGAATCGCAACTTACGGTAAAGACCCAGAAGTCCAAGGTGAACTTTGGGATGGGAAAATGTACGTCTTTGACGAGCGTATCGCCGTTGATGTCAACCATGTCAACCCAACCATCGTAGGGAAAGACTGGTTTGATGGAACACCATGTGAACGTTATGTCAACTGTGGAAATCCCTTCTGTAACCGTCGTATCCTAACATCAGAAGAAAATGAAGACAAGTACCTTCGTGGATGCTCACACGAGTGCCGTGTTCACCCACGAAACCGCTATGTCTCAGAAAATGAATTGACACAAGTAGAGGTGATCGAGCGCCTAGCAGCTATCGGTGAAAGCTTGGATCAAGTCGCTACAGTATAAAGTAAACAGCCTTCAGGGCTGTTTTTCTATGCTTTTTATCTAAAAATCTAAAGTTTGTTTCTGTATCTTTCAGGAAAATAGGGTATACTATGTGTAAACGATTTCAAAGGAGACCAGTTATGGCGAAAACATTTTTTATCCCAAATAAAGATAGTATTCTAGGACAACAGGAGGTCTTGACTGCCAAGTCCATCTTGGCCTTGGTGGAGGGCTTGGAGTCGCATAGTTATGATGCAGTCTATCTCCGTCAGCCCCTCAATCGTCTCGAGTATATCGAGTGTGGGATTGTAGGTCAGTCGCAATTTCTCTTCAAGGTGAACTATGCGGATAGTCGAAAAGGCTATCAAGTGGTGATTCCAGACTTCATTACCAGAGCAGACTGGGAGATTGTAGAAGCTCTCCTCCAAGCCCTATCGAGCAAGTTGGGGCAAGTGATAGAAGGGCTAGAAGGGTTTGACTTTGAAGCTTATTTCCGACAAACAGTTCAGAATTATCTAGCGGATAAAGCGGCTCGTCTAGTATACTGCCAAGGGCTCTTGTCCTCTATCTATCTCAACAAGGAATACCTAGAGAGCTTTTTGGCTGAGGATGGATTGGCACGTTTTGAAGAGCTGGTCAAGAAGGTTCAAGGCTCTGATGCCTACCTTGCCAGTGTGAAATTTTACCCAGATGCTCAAGGCAAGGTGCACGGTATCTATCACCTAGCCCAGGGAGTCAAGACGATTTTGCCAAAGGAACCCTTTATACCAGCTCCTTATACGGAGCAGCTAGCAGGCAAGGAACTTGTTTGGGAGATTGACCTAGTGGCGATTTCTGGTGATGGTTCCAAAGCAGAAGACTACGAATCCATCGCTCGCTTGGACTATGCAAGATTTCTAGAGTCACTACCAAAAGCATTTTACCAGCAATTAGATGCTAATCAATTAGAAGTAGAACCCATTTTGGGAAAAGATTTTGAGGAATTAGTAGCCGTCAAGTAGCCACGACTCAAAAAAGAGTAAGCATAAAAATCCCTGTCATTAACAAATGGCAGGGATTTTGGTTAAAAGAAGGTCAAGATGCGAAGGTAGTCAACTGTCAGCGCGAGCTCTGCAATGAAGAAGGGTAAGAGAATAGCGCCATCAAGTAAGACAGCTAGCAAGAAACGATAAAATGGGTCAAGGTTGCTGGTTTTACTTGGCTTGCTAATCACAAAGAGATTGCCGAGGGCAAAGATGGCCATGCTTAGAAGAGTGAGGATACCAGCAAATCGTAAGCCACCAAAGAGTGCAAAGAAACTTGCTAGAGCCGTTAGGACAAGTGGGATAGCAAAGAGTCGGCTGTAACGATCGCAAGCTTCTTGGAATGTGAAGTCGCTCTCCTGGTCCAGCACACGTCGGACAGTAAAGCCTCCCAAAATAATAGAAAAGTAAAATAGAGCGCTAGCGACCAAGATAGAAAGCCCAGCAAAGAGATCTAAAGGAGGGAGCTGGTTAGGTAAACTATTGGCAATAGAGGCCATATAGCCGTAGTAGAGGTGCTTGATATGATAGATACTAAAGAAAAGGTTAATCGAGGATAGCAAAGTGAGCAGGGCAAAGACACTGTAACGATGCTTTTGGTCCGTAGTCTTGCTGGCAGTTGGTTCTTGGATAGCATCCAGCAGCCAAGTCCAAAACAGTGCGATTTCTTCTTTGAATCGGGCTGTTTTACGAGGGTCAATATCTGGGATATAGGGGCTTTCTAAAGCCTTGCTGAGGATACTTTTCTCTTTTGCAGGGTTTTCTTGCTGGTGCTCCTCTTCAGCTTTCCCTTGTCCCTCTTCCTTGGTTTGGGCTTCCTCAATCATTTCGGGAGCTTCCTCCTCATGTATTTCTAACTCTTTAGGTGAGACAGAAGTTTCTTTGCTTACTTGTGGTTCATCTTCCAGAGTTTCCGAAATCTCTGGCTCGTTGGGTTGGATTTCTGATTTCGTCTGAGGTGATTTTTTCTCAAGATCGGCACTTTCAAACCATTCTTGTGTCATGGTGGAACCTCCTTTTTAATGGTCGTTTTCTATCTTTAGACTAGCAGATGAAAGCGTTTTTGTCAATGATTTCTAGGTGGAGCAGAGTATTCTTCTTCCTTGGTGAGGTAGATATCCCGATTGGATTTTATGATGAGCAGGTCCTTGACATCTGCTTTGTCTGTCTTGTAGGGGTTGGTAAGTTCATTCTCTCTTTGTCGAGGGTGTTCTCTTTGTGCATTATGATAAATACCACCATGCTGGGAAGAAATGTCTAAATTGATACGATCGAATTCTGCCTTAGAAAGAAAGAGTCTTAAGTGGTTATGAGAGTCTAGTTCTACCTTGCCGTGAACCTGAATATTTTCAGCATAGATGTGTCCTCCCTCCGTCTTGACCTGGCTATCTGTCAGTTCTGTTTTAAAGATATTGATGATATTGGGCGTTGTGAATTTGCTATTTTTAATACGACTTCCTTCAATTCGGAGGAGATATCCGTTTGTATTGAGGGTCGCATTTTCAAGGGTAGCATTAATGATAGTGGTCTGTCGACGATTAGCTGAAACGGTGATTGCTTGCAGCTTTCTTCCTTTAGGTAGGGAGAGAATGACTTCGTCAAAACGGTGAGAATAACTGCTGGCAATACGAAGTAGGCCTTCGATTCCTGAACCTAGAAAGCGATGTTGGGAGGCTTGTTTGTCAGTGACGGTCAGTGTTTTGTCACTCATGCCAGTAGTCAAATCATGACGACCAGACACGGAAGGATGGTAGGTGATGTGGATCTTGTCATCTACAGACTCTGTGATGGTTAGACTATGTTCCTCAAGGGTTAAATCAAGTTTTTCCACTTCATTTCCAAAGGTCACTTCTTCGATACGATTGTCATAGACGGGGTCTTTTGACATGGCAAGCAAACTTTGAATACCATTGGACTGGGCGCCTACAATGATCATGATAAAACCAAGGATTGTAGAAACCACACCAAAGATGAGAAATCCTTTTGTCAATTTACGCATGTCTGTCACCTCTCTTTCCTTTTTTAAGAATCCATTGCACCAAGCGGACGATCAGGAGCCCAAAGAAACGAGCTACATAGGAGATGCCTAATAGAACAAGAGAAGAAGCACCGATAGCAAGCAAACCAGCCCCGAAAATCAAGATAAAGGCAGATTTGGCTTCGACTAGGACGCTAAAGCTCTCTACGATAAAGAGTCCGCCCAGTAGGATGCCCGTTACCGAAACGGTAAAAAAGGCTAGAATGACGGAGGCGGCTGCGATAAAAAGCCCGATAATGGTTAATATAATTGCAATTCCAACAGGAATTCCGATAGGGGCTGCTAGTAAGGCAAGTAGGGCAATGTGTAGCAGTTGACGGTCATTCTTTTGAGCAGGGGCTTCATTGACTTTTTTATCGAGAAGATCAGAGAGGACATCATGAGCCGCTTCTTTTGGTGTTCCTAGACTAGTAATGAGTTCTTCTTCGCCCTCTGGACCTGCATCGTCAAATAGTTCCTTAAAGTAGTCCATGGCTTCGATGCGGTCAGCTTCAGGTAGTTTATGGAGATAGGTTTCTAACTGAGTCAGATAGTCAGTTCTTGTCATGGCGGATACTCCCTTCTATGATGCCGTTGACGGTTTCGGTATAGAGCGTCCACTCTTCCTTTAGAGTAACGAGCTGCTCTACGCCCCGATTGGTCAAGGAGTAGTATTTGCGCATACGCCCCTGAAACTCTCTAGAGTAGGTGGTTAGAAAGCCACTGGCTTCCAATTTTTTGAGAATGGGATAGAGCGTAGATTCTTTGATATTGGCGATGAGCTTAATGGTTTGACTAATCTCATAACCATAAGAATCCCCCTGCTCCAGTACAGCCAAGATGAGAAACTCGATCAAGGCAGAGGATGTTGGGAAGTACATGGGAAACCTCCTTTTAATTATATAAAAATTTTATATATACTCTTTTCAAATATATTGTATCTCAAGTTGAAAGCCCTGTCAAGAAATATGTGTAAAAATTTTACATATAAAAAACTCCTAGTAAAAATTAGGAGTTTAGAGTATATTATTAGCCCGATCCACCATAAAGAGTGAGATAGTCATGATGATATCAATGGCTAGAAGGGCAAGAACCGCTGGAACCCAAGATTGGAACATGTCAAAACTATAGCCAAACAAGGTAGGACCAAAGGCCGCCAAGATGTAGCCCCCTGTTTGCGCTAGTCCTGAGAGTTGCGCAGTCTTTTCAGGCGAGCTGGTCTTAAGTGAGAAGCAAACCATGAGGTAGGGGAAGAGGGCACTGCAGGCCGTTCCAATCAAGAGATGGACGACTAGCCAGTAGAGGAAATTATTTGTTGGATACAAGAGCATGGCAATTCCTGTCATCCCAGAGAAGGAAATGATTGCCAGCATGATTCGACGGTGACCATCTGATAGACGAGTCGTTAGACTTGGAACAGTCATTGAAAAAGGAATGCTGATCAGTGAGAAAATAGAAGCGAGGAGAGCCGCATCATTATTAGAAATACTAGCACTAACAGCCATAGTTGGCAACCAGGTCATACTTGTATAAAAAAGCAAGGACTGAAGCCCGCCAAAGATAATGATAGCCCAGACATCTTTACTTTTTAGAATATTCTCTTTGACTTGCTTTTCATTTTGGCTTTCTAGGTGGTGGTTGTGGCGATGATTTGGCAACCAGACTAGCAGAGTGACCAGACAGAGAAAGCTGAGAACGAGGATGAGCCCCTTCCAAGAACTAGCTTGGGTGATAGGGACGGATAGATAAGAAGCGATGGCTGTCGAAACCCCCATGGCAGTGACATAGAGAGTTGTTAGGAAACTAATCTTTTGAGGCTGATTTGCCTGGATCATACTTGGGAGAAGAACATTAAAAATAGCAATGCTCGCTCCGACAATCAAGGTTCCCAGATAGAGAAGGGGAAGGCTGAAGATACGAATGACAGAGCCAATAGTTAAGAGAAGGAGACAGTAAGTAAAGAGATGCTCCAGTCCAATTTTTTGCGCCAAGCGACTCGTAAAAGCAGAGAGAAGGGCGAACATCAAGAGAGGGAGACTGGTTAAAATCCCAAGAGAGCTAACCTCCACTCCTAGTCCCTGAGCAATGTCTCCTAAAATAGTTGGTAAAGCAGTAAAAGGAGAGCGCAAAACAGTCCCGATTAAGACAATTCCTAGAACAAAAAAGAGTGATTGTTTTTTCATGAAAACCTCGATAAGATGACTTTAATAACAGCTTATTTTAAGGTTTTTTCTATATAATGTCAAGTAAAGACTGGGAGGAAAGCTGGAAAGATTTAACTGAAAATATACAGAAAGGAAGCAGATTTCTTTACTAGAATTTTCCTTGATTTGATATAAAAATAGGAAACTAGGAGAATTTGTGATAAAATAGTGGAAGGAAATCTATACATTGGAGAAAAACTGTGCCTGAAAAGCAAAAAATCAGCGTCTTGATGTCGGTCTATGTAAAGGAAAATCCGACGTTTTTAAGAGATGCTATCAAAAGTGTTCAAAACCAGACCTTGAAACCGAGCGAGCTTGTTCTTGTTGAGGACGGGCCGCTCACACCCGAACTCTATCAGGTGCTAGATGAAGTGGAAGCTCAGTCAGACATTCCAGTTAAACGGTGTCCTTTAGAAGAAAATCAAGGTTTAGGCTTGGCTCTTCGATACGGTGTTTTACAGTGCCAGTATGACATTATTGCTCGCATGGATACAGATGATTTAGCCGTTCCGGATCGTTTTGAGAAACAGCTTCAGCTAATGGAGAAAGAAGATCTCGATCTCTTAGGCGGGCATATCGCAGAGTTCATTGACAATCCAGATGAGATTGTGTCTTATCGTCGTGTTCCAACTCAGCATGCAGACATTGTGGCTTATCAGAGAATGAGAAGCGCCTTTAACCATATGACAGTCATGTTCAAAAAGGATATGGTCCTCAAGGCGGGCAACTACGAAGACGGACTTTACATGGAGGATGACCTCCTTTGGCTCAATATGATTGCTGCAGGTGCCAAGACTGGGAACCTAGATCAAATCTTGTGTAAGGTTCGTGTCGGTGCAGGGATGTTTGAGCGTCGAGGTGGCTTGCGTTACCTTAGACTCTATCGTCAAGCTCGCCAACGGATGCTTGAGCGAGGGCAAATTTCTTACATGGAATATGCTAAAAGTGTAGCCATTCAGGCAATTGTTGCACTTTGTCCAGGCTTTGTACGTCAGTTTATCTTCGTCAAACTTTTAAGAAAGAGAAAGTAAGCCCCGATAGACTGAATGATTTAGGCTATCATAGCAACAGTATCATCCGACTCTTTTAAGGGGGAGTAAATTCCTATGAATAAAAAACTAACAGATTATGTGATTGATCTGGTTGAAATTTTAAATAAACAGCAAAAACAAGTGTTTTGGGGGATATTCGATATTCTGAGTATGGTGGTTTCCATCATCGTATCTTATATCTTGTTTTATGGCCTTATAAATCCTGCGCCTGTGGATTACGTGATCTACACTCTTTTAGCCTTCCTCCTCTATCAAATCATGATTGCGTTTTGGGGGCTAAATGCTAGTATCAGTCGTTATAGCAAGATTACGGATTTCATGAAAATCTTTTTCGGAGTGATGCTCAGCAGTGTTCTTTCTTATGGAATCTGCTATGCCTTCCTTCCATTGTTTTCTATCCGTTTCATCGTACTCTTCATTTTGTTGAGTACCTTCCTCATCTTGCTTCCTCGTATCACTTGGCAGTTGATTTATTCTAAACGTAAAAAAGGTAGTGGAGATGGAGAACACCGTCGGACCTTCTTGATTGGTGCTGGTGATGGTGGTGCCCTCTTTATGAACAGCTACCAACACCCAACTAGCGACCTTGAGCTAGTGGGGATATTGGATAATGATGAAAAGAAAAAGGGACAAAAACTAGGTGGGATCCCAGTTCTGGGCTCTTATGATAATCTGCCTGAATTAGCTAAACGTCACCAAATCGAGCGTGTCATCGTAGCGATCCCTTCGCTTGACCCATCAGAGTACGAACGCATCTTGCAGATGTGTAATAAGCTAGGCGTCAAATGTTACAAGATGCCTAAGGTTGAGACAGTCGTTCAAGGGCTCCATCAACCAGGTAGTGGTTTCCAGAAAATTGATATCACAGACCTTTTGGGCCGTCAGGAGATTCGTCTCGACGAATCGCGTCTGGGTACTGAGATTACAGGTAAGACCATCCTGGTGACAGGAGCTGGTGGTTCGATTGGTTCGGAGATTTGTCGCCAGGTTAGTCGCTTCAATCCCGAGCGTATTGTCTTGCTTGGACATGGTGAAAACTCAATCTATCTCGTGTATCATGAATTGATCCGTACATTCCAAGGGATTGATTATGTTCCTGTTATTGCAGATATTCAGGACTATGAACGTCTCTTGCAGGTGTTTGAGCAATACAAACCAGCTATCGTTTACCATGCTGCAGCCCACAAGCACGTTCCGATGATGGAACGCAATCCAAAAGAAGCCTTCAAGAACAATATCCTCGGGACTTACAATGTTGCCAAGGCTGTTGATGAGGCCAAAGTACCTAAGATGGTCATGATTTCGACTGACAAGGCGGTCAATCCACCGAATGTTATGGGCGCAACCAAGCGTGTGGCAGAGTTGATTGTCACTGGTTTTAACCAACGTAGCAAATCAACCTACTGTGCAGTCCGTTTTGGAAATGTTCTCGGTAGTCGTGGTAGCGTGATTCCTGTCTTTGAACGTCAGATTGCTGAAGGCGGTCCTGTAACGGTGACAGACTTCCGTATGACACGTTACTTCATGACCATTCCAGAGGCTAGCCGTCTAGTAATCCATGCTGGCGCTTATGCCAAGGACGGAGAAGTCTTTATCCTCGACATGGGTAAACCAGTTAAGATCTATGACCTGGCTAAGAAAATGGTCCTTCTAAGTGGGCACACGGAAAGTGAAATTCCAATCATTGAGGTCGGTATCCGCCCGGGTGAAAAACTCTATGAAGAACTTTTGGTTTCGACCGAATTGGTTGATAACCAAGTCATGGACAAGATTTTCGTTGGTAAGGTAAATGTCATGCCACTAGAAGCCATCGATCAAAAGATTGAAGAGTTTCGTTCACTCAGAGGAGATGAGCTCAAAGAAGCGATTATTTCCTTTGCAAATGAGACAACTCATGCTGAGTAAGAGTGTCTATCTACTTTCATAATGAAACAGCTATCGCCAGTTTTCTGAGGAAATCAGAAAGCTGGTTTTTATAAATAGAGAGTAGAGAACATCGGATCTTTCAAAGGTTTAATAAGCGCAACTATTCAAGGGACGATGTTATGTGATCTATCAGGAGAGTGATTTCAGACAATCTAAAAACTACCTCTTTTTTAAGCTGGTAACATAACTTTGCGAAATAAGTATTAAAATCAAAAGGAGATTTTTGTATGCTGAGTGCTATTAGGAGTTTTTTCAAAGGCTATGCAAATTTTTCTGGTCGTTCCACACGTCCAGAATTTTGGTGGGTTTGGCTACTAAATATGGTGATTTTCTTGCCCGCCTACTACTCGTTGTTCACGGGAGTAGAATCTGATAAAGCCATCAGGAATATTGCGGTCTTCAGTATGTGTATTATTTTGTTTATAGTAGAGTTTGTTCCTCTACTAGCACTGACAGTACGCCGTTTACGGGATGTGGGTATCCATTGGGCCTATATCTTTATTGTATTTGTCCCTTTGGGTGCATTAACACTGCTTGTTATGCTCGCTATGCCAAGTCAACGATTTGTAGAAAAAGTGATAGAGAATAGTGAAAAAGATAAAGAGAATACGGAAGACTCTCAGTTTGAAGAAATGGTACGAAAATATTAAGATATTTCTACTCTATTTTAAAGCGGCTGAGTCGCGCTTCACAGCAAATGATTCCTTCAGGACTTGTCAATCATTCTACTTTATGGTAGACTCTATGAAGAAAAAATAAAGGAGATTATTGTATGTTTAATGCTTATAAGAACTTTTGGAAGGGTTATGTAAACTTTACTGGTCGTTCGACTCGTTCGGAGTACTGGTGGATCTATTTTACAAACTTATTAATCTGTCTTCCTGCTTATACGAAATATCATGATGCAGTGTCAACTCGCCCATATAACTTGGATGCACTCCGTAGTTTACAAGCTATGAGTGGTTTTTACTTCTTTTTAGCGGCTATTCTCATGTTGCCTTCTATCGCCGTAACTGTTCGTCGCTTACGAGACGCTGGTTTCCACTGGGCCTTTATCTTCATTGCTTTGGTTCCTATCGTTGGACCGATTGCCCTTATTGTGATGCTTGCTTGGCCAAGTAAGAAGGATGAAGATGCAGGTACTGAAGAACAGGATCAAATTACTTCTTAAGCATGGAGTTGATTCCTTCTGATAGTAACAACATATAAAAAATACTCCTCAACCTAGTTCACTAGTGTTAGGAGTATTTTTGTATGGTTAGAGCTGGCTAATGATATCATCAATGGTACGGGCAATCCAGTCAGGCTGATAGCTGAGTAAATCAGCCTCTTCTCCAAATCCCCAAGTAACAGCAAACTTTTTAATACCAGTTTCTTGAGCTCCGATCATATCAAACTTGGTATCCCCAATGATGAGGACTTGGTCTGCATGGAGTTGATGCGTTTGCAAGGCGTAACGGATGACATCTGCCTTGTGTGGCGTTTCAGGACTAGAGCCGTAAATGCCATCAAAGAAATGATGGATTCCCAGATTTTTAGTCATATCATGAGCAGTAGGAGTATTCTTTGTTGTAGTGATGTAGAGAGGGTAGTTTTGCGAAAGCTCTTGAAGCAATTCCGTTATTCGGGGAAAGAGTTGCGCTTCGTGGATCCCTTTTTCCTTGTAGTAAGAGCGGTATATCTGGACGGCCTCCGAGATTTGCTCCTTGGGAAGGCATGTTGCAAAACTACTTTCAAGGGGTGGTCCCATGAAACCACGAATGGTTTTGGCATCAGGGCTTGGAACTCCTAGCTCTTTAAAGGTATGGGTAAAGGCATTGTGGATCCCGATGGAACTGTCAACTAGGGTTCCGTCCAGATCAAAAAAGATTGCTGAGATAGAGGGCATAGTTTCTCCTAATAGATATAGATAAGCTTATTCTCCGAAGATTTCTTTTTGTAGGCGACGACCAGTAGGTGTAGCGGCAAGTCCACCCTCGGCCGTTTCACGAAAGGCAGTTGGGAGGCTTGATCCAACTTGGTACATAGCATCGATGACTTCGTCAACAGGGATCTTAGACTCGATACCTGCCAAGGCCATGTCTGCTGCGATAAAGGCAAAGCTGGCTCCCATGGCATTGCGCTTGACACAGGGAACTTCAACCAAACCAGCGACGGGGTCGCAGATGAGGCCCAGCATATTTTTAATGACAAAGGCAATGGCTTGGCTAGCCTGATAGGCGCTTCCACCTGCAGCCAAGGTTAAGGCTGCGGCACTCATGGCAGAGGCAGAGCCAACTTCGGCCTGACAGCCACCTTCAGCACCTGAGATAGAGGCATTGTTTGCGATGACTAGTCCAAAGGCACCAGCAGCAAAGAGGAAATCCAGCTGTTCTTCGTGGCTAAGGTCTAATTTTTGGATAGCAGCAGTGAGAACGGCTGGCAGACAGCCAGCACTTCCTGCGGTTGGAGTGGCGCAGACCAAGCCCATCTTCGCATTGTGTTCATTGACCGCGATGGCATTACGGGCTGCTGATAGGATGGTAAAGTCCGACAAGGCCTTGCCACTTTTGAGATGGCGGTCTAGTTTGGCCGCGTCTCCACCTGTTAGGCCACTACGGGATTTATTTTCACTGAGACCGAGCTCGACAGAGGCTTTCATGACTTCTAGATTGCGTTCCATGAGGAGGAGAACTTCTGGCCGTTCTCGACCGGTCAGTTCATATTCTGTCGCAATCATGAGTTCGGCAACATTTCCTTGGAAGTCTAGATCCGCCTGCTCGACCAATTCTTTGATAGAATAAAACATGCTTCCTCCTACTTAAAGAAATTGACATTGTGGAGATGAGGGATTTTTCGGATTTCTTCAATCGCCTCTTCGCAACTTCGACTATCGACTTCGATAATCATAATGGCTTTTTCTCCAGCTTTTTCTCGAGTCACATTCATCTGAGCGATATTGATATCAAAACGAGAGAGGGCTTCAGTAACATGGGCAATCATACCTGGAACATCCTGATGCACGATGATAATGGTCGGTGTGTTCATGTTGAGAGAGACAGCAAAGCCGTTAAGCTCCGTAACTTGGATATTTCCCCCACCGATGGAAATTCCTGTCACACTGATGGACTTGTGTTCATTTTTCACAGTAATTTTAGTGGTGTTAGGGTGAGGTGCGTTACTGTCTTTCTGAATGGTCCAGACAATCTTGATACCACGTTTATGAGCAATCTCTAAGCTATTTGGAATATCGGAATCGTCCGTATCCATACCTAATATACCAGCGACGAGAGCAAGGTCAGTTCCATGACCACGGTAGGTCTTAGCAAATGAATTAAATAATTGGAATTCGACTTCTGTCGGCGTATCATCAAAGATGGAAGAGACGATTTTCCCGATGCGAACAGCTCCAGCAGTATGGCTACTTGATGGGCCAATCATAACTGGTCCGATAATATCAAAGACAGATTGAAAACGAAGTGAGTGCATCTGTTTCCCCTTACAAAGATTCTTATATCTATTATATCAAAGAATGGACCTCTGCGCTTATTTCCCTTATCAAAAGCTTAAAATGATTAAAGATAGTATAAAATAAGGTCTTTTGTGACAAAAACCTACTTAAAACGGTAAATATAAAACATTTTTGTAATATTTCTACATAAAACCGTTAAACAACGGTAACATTTAAAAGGTATCATAGATATAACCAATGGAAGGAGAATTTTTAGATATGTCATTAACAACTAAAAAAATTAAAACAACTATCGCAGGAGTAGCAACTTTGCTTGCTTTCTTTGCTCCATCACTTGCATCTGCCCAAGAAACTGTAACTTACACAGTTAAATCAGGTGATACTCTTTCAGAAATCGCTGAGAAGTACAACACAACTGTTGAAAAATTGGCAGCAAAAAACAACATCAAAGATATTCACCTTATCTATGTTGACCAAGTTTTGGTTATCGAAGGAACAGCTCCATCGACAGCAACTGCAACCGCTGCAGCTTCAGCAACAACTTATGAAGCACCAGCAGCTGCGGAAGAAACTGCAGAAGAAACAACTGAAACAACAACTTATGAGGCCCCAGCTGCACCTGCTCCTGCAGCTCCAGCAGCAGAAAGCAACACTGCAGCAACTTCTACTGTAAGTGGTTCTGAAGCAGAAGCAAAAGAATGGATCGCTCAAAAAGAATCAGGTGGTAGCTACACTGCTACAAACGGACGTTACATCGGACGTTACCAATTGACAGATTCATACTTGAACGGTGACTACTCAGCTGAAAACCAAGAACGTGTAGCAGATGCCTACGTTGCAGGACGTTACGGTTCATGGACAGCTGCCAAGAACTTCTGGCTTAACAACGGTTGGTATTAAGATCTAGCTAACAGAAAAATATGTAAAAGTCGAGGAAATCCCTCGACTTTTTTATATTTCCTTTGGTTGATGATAGGTTTCTACTTCTTTTTTGAGATGAGATAGCATGGAGGTTTCATCGGTTAGTTCCAGAAGGGAGAAACCTTTTTGGATAAGTTTAGAATCATCCGTACAAATCCCAATACGGACATAGCAGATAGCAAGCCTGTCGTAGCTTTTCTTGTTCTTGGCATCTTCTAGTAAAGTATAGCATATTTGTTTACACATATTTCTATCTTGATTGTATAAGTAAATGGTGGAGAGGTTGAGTAGGATTGCCATTCGCAAGTCATATAAATGTTGATAGTTTTTATAGATTTCTAAGCGTTGCAAGATTTTTCCAGTGATGAGATGGATATGTTCTATAGGAAAGGTAAAGAGAATGGTATTGAGAATTTTTAAGTCATTCTCGTACCAAGTGTCCTGCTTTTCTATCTTCTTCCATAGCTTCTTTACAGTATTGTTAACTTCGGTTGACAGTTTTTTAGTCCCATTTTGGCGAATGTAGATAACGATTTCGAGCATATCTTGTAACTGCTGGATGGGGAAATCATGATGTGTTTTTAGATAATGTTGGCATTTTTTGAGTAATTTACTTAAGTCGCTCGTACCACTAATAGAAGCCATTTTTAGAAAAGTCTGCATGATAGTTGATCGTTCACTTGGGTGGTAGAGATGGCAAATATAGTCAAACTCTTCAAAGGTCATATTGACTTGTCGGAGAAGAAACTCCATATTTTCATATTTAGGAGTTGTTTTTCCACTTTCGATTTTTGATAGGCTGGTTCTTGAAAGGACGCTACCACAGACATCTTCTTGGGTTAATCCTTTTGACTCACGTATTTCTTTATAAACATTTCCAAAATCGTAGCGCATGATCTCCTCCTTGTTCGTGAAAAAAGTTAACAGAAAATAGAAACTGATTAAAAATATTGTATCATAGTAGTATAAAAAGTAAAAAAGAAATCTAAAATAAATTTGTGAAAAAAGGGAATAAATTCTACGACTAAGATGATAAAGTACTAAGGAGGTACTTTTATGAAAAAAATCAGTAATTTCTGTATGTTACTCCTGCTTCTCTGTACTACTTTTTTTGTTTTTAATGTAAACTACACACGAGAAGTGGTTCGGATTCAGGAAATGGGAAAGACAGCGAGTTCTTTGGATGTATACTTGAAAGATGTCAATGAACCTGCAGAATCTGTTCTTCGATTTTTTGAGGATGTATCAAAGGAGTACAAAGTCTCCATCATCAAAACAGACAGTGGTGATGAGGTGATCAAGTCTGGTGTTTTTGATAAAGATACCTTCCCCTACCAAGAGTTTGGACTTTCTTCCCTTGATTTTACCACAGATGGTGAGGGAGTTTACAGTAATAAAGAAATTTCCAATAAACTTGGTACGATTCCGACCTTTCTAAAAGCCAAACCTATTCAGCTTATGACTTTTCAAACCTATATCAAGGATACATCTCGTAGTTTAAATGGTCGCTATACGATAACTTCTACACAAGAGATGGACAAGGATAGGATTGTACAGAAATGGAGCGATTTTTTCAATATAGACCAGGCTACCTTGCTAGAGCCAAACTATAAAAGTGCAGTGGAAGTCTTAAATCGAGATTTGCTCTTATCTGCTATTATTTTTGTCTTGGCTATTTTGCTTCTTGTCTTAGTAACAGTGTATCAGCCGATGATGGAGATGAAAAGAGTTGGGGTACAAAAATTACTTGGTTTTCAAGATCGGGCTGTTTTAGCTGATGTTGTGAAAGGCAACCTCTACCTCCTCCTAGGTGGGGCGCTTGTGATCAATCTAGGAGTGTGTTTCTTGCTTGATTATAAGCCGAAAGATTTGTTCCCTATGCTGTGGTTGTCTCATTTTTTGCTTTTGCAGCTTTATCTCTTTATCAGTTGGTTGACTTATCTCTTAATCCAAAAAATGACAATCAGCTCTCTGCTGAAAAGTTTTTCATCTTTCAAATTTGGTCTACTCTTTAATTATTTGATGAAAATTGGAACTACTATTTTACTGACAGTCTTGCTAGTTGGGGTAGGAAAAAGTTTGGAGCAAGAAAACAAAGAGTTGGATTACCAGAAACAGTGGATCAGTCAAGGAAATTATCTGACCTTGGAAACTTTCCAACTCAATGATAACCTGTGGCAAGAGCAGTTGGCAGGCTCAGGGCAAGCAGTGGATTATTTCTATCGATTTTATCTGGATTTGGTAGAAAAAACGCAGGCGGGCTATGTGCAAAGTAGCAGTCTTCCTGTAAAAAATTTTGTCAAATCAGAACAGATTCAGCAATATCAGTTAACAGATACGGTGGATGTTTACTATGCTAATCGCAATTTTCTAAAGAGCAAGGGATTCAAGTTACCCGATACCGGCACTAAAAAAGTTATTTTGATGCCAGCAAGTACGAAAGGTGAAGAAGAGAAAAACCAGCTCTTGGGGAAGTTGATTACCTATCAATCAATGAAGTATGAAGAGCAGCAAAAACGAAGGATAGAGGAGGTGGATGTCGAGATTGCCTATTATGAAGGAGATTGGTCATTTTTCCCTTATAACGAGAAGCGAAAGGAAAATCTCTACAATCCAATTATTAGCTTGGTCAATGATTCTGATATGATGTGGGATGAAAAAGCTTCCCTGTCAACAACAGGTTTAAATAATCCCATTAAAATCGAAAATACAGCTCAACATCAAAAAGAGGTGACAGCGTTAGTTGAGAAATTATCAGATGGGAATTATTTAAAATTTTCATCTATTCAAGCCATTCAACAAGAGAAAGTAGATTCTTATCGAGATGCTGTTCGGAATTTCAACATACTCTTTGCTTTGGTTGGTCTTCTTAGTATGATGATTTCCTACTTCTTACTAGTAACAACTTTCTTATTGAAGCGAACAGATATTATTACCAAGAAGTTTATGGGCTGGAAATTGATAGATCGGTATCGTTCCTTGCTGGGTCTTCTATTAGCTGTCTATAGCCTTCCTTTTGTAGCCCTGCTATTCTTTACACAGGCACTTTTCCCGCTCCTACTTTTTGCAGGATTTACAGGCTTAGATATCCTGTTTGTGCTTTTCTTGGGTTCTAAGATGGAAAAACGAAATGTAGTGCAGTTATTGAAAGGGGATCACTTATGATAAAGTTGGAAAATGTTACGAAAACCATTGGGGAAAAAGTTATTTTGGAGAACTTATCTCTAAAAATTAACCAAGGAGATTTAGTTGCCATTGTTGGAAAAAGTGGCAGTGGCAAGTCAACCTTGTTAAATCTCTTGGGTTTGATAGATGGCGATTACAGTGGACATTATGAAATTTTCGGTCAGCAAAATGTACCTGTCAATTCTGTTAAGTCGCAAGCGATTATCCGCGAACATATCTCCTATCTGTTTCAAAACTTTGCTCTGATTGATAATGAAACGGTAGAGTATAATCTCATGCTCGCTCTAAAGTATGTAAAATTATCCAAGAAGGACAAAGTCAAAAAGATAGAAGAAATTTTAGAGAGAGTGGGGTTGCCATCAATTCTACATCAAAAGGTTTCAGAGTTATCTGGAGGGGAACAGCAGCGAATCGCAGTTGCTAGAGCCATTTTGAAACCCAGCCAGCTCCTTTTAGCAGATGAACCAACCGGTTCTCTAGATCCTGAAAATCGAGATTTGGTTTTGAACTTTCTCTTAGATATGAACAAGGAAGGTAAAACGGTCATTATCGTTACCCACGATGCCTATGTGGCTCAACAATGCCATCGAGTTATTGAATTGTGAAAAATACAGAAATCTTATCAAGAATCTTTAAACTTAAAGATACCTTTAAAATTTAATTTTAAAATACTCATTTATCAACATTTTTTGATTGATAAAAATAGAAAATCGGTTGTTTTTAGGATATTCCTTAAAATTATCTCCTATGGAAATTGTATGCCTCTTAAGCTTCGAATACCTTAGTTCTCGTGATTTTGAGCTATTCTAGCTTTAGAATCCTTCAGAACGTAAAATTTTAAGCAATCAAATACTTAGGACAACCCCAAAACATTTATTTTATAGTAATTCTAAGCTTAGAATCACATGGATATGTATGTATTTGACCTATTCGATGGTTAGGACAGCTCTATTCTGGGAAATCTGGACGATCAATGGTTTAGAATAGTATTTCGCCAAGGGTTTTTATTGAAGAGTTGATTGTTTTATGATAGTCTAAAATAAAACTGATTTAATGGAGCAAATGGAGAATCGTTACATGAAACATTTTTTTGCAGGAATTGGTGAGATAAGATTTATAAATTATCTATTGTATATATGTGTAGGACTAGCCCCTCTTTTTCATATCTATGTAATAGGTTCTGAAATGAATTTTGTGAAAATAGTGTTATCTATTTTGGGAGTTATATTTATAAGTATGTTAACTATTGCTCGAATTTATAGGAGTTTTTTCTATAAAGAATAGTTTGGATTTGAACTGTGTTTAAAACCAGAGGTTGGTCGATTGACAGCCTCTTTCTTGTCTTCTCTATCTAAGCATGTTATAATGAAAACTGCTCAAACGACCTTCAATCGTGAAGCACACACGACCTTCAATCGTGAATAAACGAATAGATGGGAGACTTACCATGAGTGATAACTCTAAAACACGTGTTGTCGTGGGGATGAGTGGTGGTGTTGATTCGTCGGTGACGGCTCTTTTGCTCAAGGAGCAGGGCTACGATGTGATCGGTATCTTCATGAAGAACTGGGACGACACAGATGAAAACGGCGTCTGTACGGCGACCGAAGATTACAAGGATGTGGCTGCGGTGGCAGATCAGATCGGCATTCCTTACTACTCTGTCAATTTTGAAAAAGAGTACTGGGACCGCGTTTTTGAGTATTTCCTAGCGGAATACCGTGCAGGGCGCACGCCAAATCCAGATGTTATGTGCAACAAGGAAATCAAGTTCAAGGCCTTTCTGGACTATGCCATGACCTTAGGCGCAGACTATGTAGCGACTGGGCATTATGCTCGAGTGGCGCGTGATGAGGACGGCATCGTTCACATGCTTCGTGGCGTGGACAATGGCAAGGATCAGACCTATTTCCTCAGCCAACTTTCTCAAGAACAACTCCAAAAAACCATGTTCCCCTTGGGGCATTTGGAAAAGCCTGAAGTACGAAAACTAGCAGAAGAAGCAGGCCTTGCGACTGCCAAGAAGAAAGACTCGACAGGGATTTGCTTTATCGGAGAAAAGAACTTTAAAGAATTTCTCAGCAACTACCTGCCAGCCCAGCCAGGTCGCATGATGACTGTGGATGGACGCGATATGGGGGAGCATGCGGGTCTGATGTATTATACGATTGGTCAGCGTGGCGGACTCGGTATCGGTGGGCAACACGGCGGTGACAATGCGCCTTGGTTCGTTGTCGGAAAAGATCTGAGCAAGAATATCCTCTATGTCGGCCAAGGTTTCTATCATGACTCGCTCATGTCAACAAGCCTAGAAGCCAGTCAAATCCACTTTACTCGTGACATGCCAGAGGAATTTACACTAGAATGTACGGCTAAATTCCGCTACCGTCAGCCTGATTCTAAGGTGACTGTACATGTCAAAGGAGACAAGGCAGAGGTCGTTTTTGCAGAGCCACAACGCGCGATCACACCCGGGCAGGCAGTTGTCTTTTACGATGGCGAAGAGTGTCTAGGTGGCGGTTTGATTGACAATGCCTACCGCGATGGACAAGTTTGTCAGTACATATAGATTGACAAATTTTCTCAATTTGCTACAATAATAAAAGCAATAGAAATGATGGTCAAAGCTCATGGATGTTGTAGGCTTTTTTGTCCTGCACTTCTTACGAGTTTTGACTGTTTTTGTGTCGTTTAAGGGAAAGGACAAAAATGACTCAACAAGACTTTCGGACAACAGTGGGAGACACGGTCTTTGGTGTTCGGGCGGCAGCCTTGATTTTCCAAAATGGCAAGCTCCTAGTTACCAAAGATAAGGGCAAGTATTATACTATTGGCGGTGCAATCCAAGTCAATGAAAGAACGGAAGACGCGGTAGTCCGTGAAGTGAAGGAAGAACTAGGTGTCAAAGCTCAAGCTGGGCAGCTAGCTTTCGTGGTTGAAAATCGTTTTGAACAAGACGGTGTTTCCTATCACAACATTGAGTTTCATTACCTGGTGGATTTGCTTGAAGAAGCTCCGTTGACCATGCAGGAAGACGAGAAAAGGCAGCCTTGTGAGTGGATTGACTTGGATGAACTCCAGAATATCCAGCTAGTTCCAGCCTTTTTAAAAACAGCTCTACCAGACTGGGACGGCCAACTAAGACACATTCATCTTGAGGAATAGGAGAGAAAATGATGGTTAAGCTTATTGCCCATGTACTTGTTCATAGTGGTGGTGATTATTTGCTCATTCAGCGTTCGGAAATTAAAAGAGGAGAACCCAACGTTTATCCAACTTACTGGGATATTCCTGGTGGCGGGGTTGGAAAGGGTGAACTTCCGCGAGATGGTGCTCTTAGAGAATGCATTGAAGAAGCGGGAGTTAGGCTAGATAACAGTTCGCTCAAACTTCTTCACGAAGATAGTCAACTGGATACCTCTAAGGATACGGTTTTTACTCGTTTAGTTTATAAAGCAGAGTGGGTTGGGGAGAAGCCAATTATCAGATTAGATCCTGAAGAGCATACACACTTTAAATGGGTTACTATGGATCAAGCTCTAGAGGAGGAGAAGTTAGTTCCTTATTTGCGAGAAATTTTTGAAAGGTTAAGAAATGACTTATAATTTTACAGAAGAATACGATATTATTGTAATCGGTGCGGGACACGCGGGGGTAGAAGCATCCCTAGCAGCCAGCCGTATGGGTTGTAAGGTCTTGCTTGCGACCATCAACATTGAAATGCTGGCTTTCATGCCATGTAATCCCTCTATCGGAGGTTCTGCCAAGGGGATTGTTGTGCGTGAAGTCGATGCTCTCGGTGGTGAAATGGCTAAAACCATTGACAAGACCTACATCCAGATGAAGATGCTCAACACTGGTAAGGGTCCAGCTGTCCGTGCCCTTCGTGCGCAGGCTGACAAGGAGCTTTACTCTAAAGAAATGCGCAAGACAGTTGAAAATCAAGAAAATCTAACGCTTCGTCAAACCATGATTGATGAGATTTTGGTCGAAGATGGCAAGGTTGTCGGTGTGCGTACAGCGACCCATCAAGAGTATGCTGCCAAGGCTGTTATCGTGACGACAGGGACTGCCCTACGTGGGGAAATCATCATCGGAGACCTCAAGTACTCGTCAGGTCCTAACCACAGCCTAGCTTCGATTAACCTTGCTGATAACCTTAAGGAACTGGGCCTCGAAATCGGTCGTTTCAAGACAGGAACCCCACCACGTGTCAAGGCTTCTTCTATCAACTACGATGTGACAGAGATTCAGCCAGGAGATGAAGCGCCAAATCACTTCTCTTATACTTCACGTGATGAGGACTATGTTAAGGATCAAGTGCCATGCTGGTTGACCTACACCAATGGTACTAGTCATGAGATTATCCAAAACAACCTCCACCGTGCGCCTATGTTTACAGGTGTGGTCAAGGGAGTGGGACCTCGTTACTGTCCGTCAATTGAAGACAAGATTGTGCGCTTTGCGGACAAGGAACGCCACCAACTTTTCCTTGAGCCAGAAGGGCGAAACACAGAAGAAGTTTATGTGCAAGGTCTCTCAACCAGCCTTCCTGAGGATGTACAACGTGACTTGGTACATTCCATCAAAGGTTTGGAAAATGCAGAGATGATGCGTACAGGTTATGCTATTGAGTATGACATGGTTTTGCCTCATCAGTTGCGTGCAACTCTGGAAACCAAGAAAATCTCAGGACTTTTCACAGCTGGTCAAACAAATGGTACATCTGGATATGAAGAGGCAGCAGGCCAAGGGATTATCGCAGGTATCAATGCGGCTCTGAAAATCCAAGGCAAGCCTGAGTTGATTTTGAAGCGTAGTGACGGTTATATTGGGGTCATGATTGATGACTTGGTAACCAAGGGAACTATTGAACCCTATCGTCTCTTGACCAGTCGTGCTGAATACCGCCTCATCCTCCGTCATGACAATGCCGATATGCGTTTGACCGAGATGGGGCGCGAGATTGGGCTTGTTGACGATGAACGTTGGGCTCGTTTTGAAATCAAGAAAAATCAATTTGAAAATGAAATGAAGCGTCTAGACAGTATCAAACTCAAGCCAGTCAAGGAAACCAATGCCAAGGTTGAGGAGATGGGCTTCAAGCCGTTGACAGATGCGGTTACAGCCAAGGAATTCCTTCGCCGTCCAGAAGTTTCTTACCAGGATGTGGTCGCCTTTATCGGACCAGCTGCTGAGGACTTGGATGATAAGATTATCGAATTGATTGAAACAGAAATCAAGTACGAAGGCTATATTTCCAAAGCAATGGATCAGGTTGCCAAGATGAAACGCATGGAAGAAAAACGCATTCCAGCCAATATCGACTGGGATGATATTGATTCTATCGCGACAGAAGCTCGCCAGAAGTTCAAACTTATCAATCCAGAAACCATCGGCCAAGCCAGCCGTATTTCGGGAGTAAACCCAGCAGATATTTCTATTTTGATGGTGTACCTTGAGGGGAAAAATCGTAGTATTTCTAAGAATCAAGAAAAGAAAGCATAGAAAAAACAGCTCCGAAGACGGGGCTGTTTTGTTGATTTTCGAAGAGTATTATTCTTCATCTGGTGTGAGGATCATCGGGATGATGATTGGCTCACGTTCTGTATTTTCATAGAGGAAGGGACGAATAGCGTTGACAATGGCACCATTGACAGATTGCACGCTAGCATCTTTGTTCTTCAGTGCGATACGAATAGCATTGAAGAGGATGCGCTGGCTTTGGCGAATCAAGTCACCAGATTCTCTCATGTAGACAAATCCTCGACTGAGGATGTCTGGGCCAGACAAGATCATTTTAGATTTGAAGTCAACAGTTGCGACTGCAAGTACGACACCGTCTTCAGATAGATCACGACGGTCTTTGAGGACAGCTGCACCGATTTCACCGATACGATTGCCATCGACATAGATGTCTTGGGCATTGAAGTGGCCTGCGATACGAGCTGAGTCAGCAGTAAGGGCAAGTACATCACCATTGCTCATGATAAAGATATTGTCCTTCTCGACACCAGTATCCACCGCTAGTCCAGCGTGGACTTTTTGCATGCGGTATTCACCGTGGACAGGCATGAAGTATTTCGGCTTGATCAAACGGAGCATGAGTTTTTGCTCTTGCTGACCACCGTGTCCAGAGGTGTGGATATTGTTAATCTTACCGTGGATGACTTCGACACCAGCTTCAGAAATGATGTTAATCAACTTGTTGACGCTAGTAGTATTTCCAGGGATTGGGCTAGAAGAGAAGATAACGGTATCGCCGGGTTGGAGTTGCACTTGACGGTGGGTTCCGTTAGCGATACGAGAGAGGGCTGCCATTGGCTCGCCTTGACTACCTGTACAGAGGATCAGAACCTCGCCTGCAGGATAGTCTTTGATTTCATTTGGCTCGATAAAGGTTCCCTTAGGAGCTTTGATGTAGCCAAGCTCGATACCGTTGACAATGGCCTTTTCCATCGAACGTCCAAAGACAGCAATCTTGCGTCCAGTCTTAACTGCAGCATCCGTTGCTTGCTGGAGACGGAAGATATTTGAGGCAAAGGATGCGAAGATGATGCGTCCTTCAATGCTTTGGATAATCTTCATGATGGACTGACCAACGACCTTTTCAGAGTTGGTAAAGGTTGGCACTTCTGCATTTGTCGAGTCAGAGAGAAGGCAGAGTACGCCTTCTTCACCAAGGGCTGCCATCCGGTGCAAGTCTGCAGGTTCTCCAACTGGTGTAAAGTCGAACTTGAAGTCACCCGTACAGACGATTTTTCCTTGCGGGGTATGAATGACAATTCCCAAAGGCTCTGGAATGGAGTGGGTTGTTCTAAAGAAAGTTGCTTTGAGATTTTTAAAGGTCAACTCAGTGTTGTGGTTGATTTCGTAAAGTTTGGCGTTGCGCAAGAGACCGTGTTCTTCGAGTTTTCCACGGATCAAAGCCAAGGCAAGTGGTCCAGCGTAGATAGGGACATTTGCTTGCTTGAGCAGGAATGGAATCCCACCGATGTGGTCCTCGTGTCCGTGGGTAATCAAAACAGCCTTGACGCGGTCGATATTGTCTACGATGTAAGAGTAGTCGGGGATAACGTAGTCGATACCCAGCAAGTCATCTTCTGGGAATTTAATTCCAGCATCGACGATGATAATTTCGTCTTGGTATTCAATTCCGTATGTGTTTTTTCCGATTTCTCCCAGACCACCGATGGCAAAAACGCCGACTTCTTCAGGTTTAAGAGTGTAGGCCATATTAGAACTCCGTAATCTCGAAAGCGCCAGTTTCTTTTTCGTAATCTAGCAATTTGTCAGACAAGAGTTCGATAAATTCGATGTTGTACTCTGGGCGGTTTTCTTCGACAAGTTGGCGAGCAGCGATACGGCCCTCAAGTTCTGAGTTGGCATCGATGTCTAGGTAAAGTGAGCGTGTTGTTTCACGACGTGGGCTACGTTCTTTTGTTTCTTGATAAAAAACTTTGTAAATCATATAGTTCCTTTCTATTTACAGGTCAGCTTATTCCAAACTTTTAGCAGAGATTTGCTTGATTTCATTCCATTTTGTGTCTAGATTGACCTTGATTCGTTACAATTATTTCAATTATACCACAAAATGAAAAATTAGTAAAAGACGGAAATGGAGAAAGTCAGGAGGGGAAGAAGGAGTAAAAAGATAGGTAGGATTTGGTCGGAGAGCGCTTAGGTGTTATAATTAAAGGGGGAATCTAAAGAGATAGTAGATTTAAGGAAGAATATAGTTCTAGTTTCATTAATCGTTGGAGTGGATGGTTGGGACAGAATGATATCTTTGAAAAAAGAAAAAGCTCTTGAGAAATCTCGAGAGCAAACAAAAAGGCTGAGACAAAATTAAGGGATCTTTCTGAGCAAGCTCAAGGGGCAGCACCATTACCTGAAGTGATTGAATCACAACCTTTGAAAGACTTGTCACCAAGTCAGACCAAATCTCAACCTTACCCTATTTTATCATCTACTCAGCTAAGAAGTCAATCTATAAGTATAACGATGTAGACATAGCATGGAGTGGAGTACTTACTAAACAGGCAAAGAAAAGCCCCTGACCGAAGTCAAGAGCCATCTAACACTGGGGGCGAATTGTTCAATCGCAATTTCAGTTCTTTAGAAACCAAAGTTTCAGGGATAGCACTGCAACCCGAAGAGTCAACGACTCAACCTGATTTTCCTACCAATGTTGAATTACATTTTAACATTGATAGAACAACATTGTCAACAGTTTATATAAAAATAGGAATACCAAAAGGAGGATTAAGAATGTTTAGTTTGTTTGAATTTGCAGTAGGGGTTCGCCTCTTGATGTTTGTAGTCTTTGTAGCTTGTGTCTATGGGGGGAATGCCCTGTTTGTTCATCTGGAACACCGCAAAACAAAATTCCTTTGGAAGCTTGCTTTTGTGACGCTCTATTCAATTTTTCTCCTCATGGTCACCTATGTTGTCTGGCTCGTTTTCTACTTTGGTTTAAACGCTTAAAGTCAATTATTCCTCTAGATATACAGAAAATCCACCTCGTCTTGATAGATGGGATGGACTTTTTCTATTTTTAGGTGATATTTTTATTTTTACGATGATGATTTCTCACATCAAAAATCGAGTTAAGGTATATATGACTTATTTACACTTCTTTTTGTCTAAGTGGCAGGCACTTTTGTTTCAAAATAAAGAAAATTCCCATGTGTCTGCTTTTGTAGTATAATAGTAAACAGACAAAAAGATAGGAATGTGTTATGAAAGTATTAGCTTTTGATACGTCCAGCAAGGCTCTTTCTCTAGCCATTTTAGAGGATAAGCAGGTTCTTGCCGAGATGACGATTAATATCAAGAAAAATCACAGTATTACCCTCATGCCTGCCATTGATTTTTTGATGGCCAGTTTGGATTGGACGCCCAAAGATTTGGATCGAATCGTGGTGGCTGAAGGACCAGGTAGCTACACAGGTTTGCGAATTGCGGTAGCAACTGCCAAGACCTTGGCTCATACCCTGAACATTGAGTTAGTTGGCATGTCTAGCCTCTTGGCTATGGTACCGCGCCAACAAGAAGGCCTACTTGTTCCCCTGATGGATGCACGTCGCAACAATGTTTATGCAGGATTTTATGAAAATGCCAAACCTGTCATGCCAGAAGCACACTTGTCCTTTGCGGAAGTGCTAGAAAAAGTCACGGATGCTGAACAGGTGACCTTTGTTGGAGAAGTTGGCCCCTTTGTGGAGCAGATCCAAGAACAGCTACCACAAGCTAGCTACCAAGAAAGCTTACCTAATGCAGCGAATCTTGCTCTTTGGGCTTGGGATAAGGAAGCAGACTCCTTGCACGACTTTGTACCAAACTATCTCAAGCGTGTAGAAGCTGAGGAAAATTGGCTCAAGAACCATACCGAGTCTGGTGAGTCTTACATTAAACGCCTATGATAGAAATCAAAAGAATCCAAAAACAGCCTGAACTAGCTAAAACCATCTACGCTGTCATGGCAGATGTTTACCCAGTCAGCCCTTGGACACTGGAACAAATCCAAGCAGACCTGTCCCAAGACCAGACATGGTATGTTCTGGCTTTGGACGGGGCAGAAGTGATTGGCTTTCTAGCCGTTCAGGAGAATCTCTTTGAGGCAGAAGTCCTGCAAATCGCTGTCAAACAAACCTATCAGAGTCAGGGGATTGCGTCAGCCTTGTTTGCTCAATTGCCAGCGGATAAGGAGATTTTCCTCGAAGTCAGAAAGTCAAACCAACGAGCGCAAGCATTTTACAAGAAAGAAAAGATGGCGATCATCGCTGAGCGAAAGGCTTACTATCATGACCCAGTCGAGGACGCCATCATCATGAAGAGAGAAATAGATGAAGGATAGATATATTTTAGCATTTGAGACATCCTGTGATGAGACCAGTGTTGCCGTACTGAAAAACGATGACGAGCTCTTGTCCAATGTCATTGCGAGTCAAATTGAGAGTCACAAACGTTTTGGGGGCGTAGTGCCAGAAGTAGCTAGTCGTCACCATGTAGAGGTCATTACAGCCTGTATCGAGGAGGCTCTAGCAGAAGCAGGAATTACTGAAGAGGACGTAACAGCCGTTGCCGTTACTTATGGACCGGGCTTGGTTGGAGCCTTACTAGTTGGTTTATCAGCTGCCAAGGCCTTTGCTTGGGCTCATGGACTTCCGCTGATCCCCGTGAATCACATGGCGGGTCACCTCATGGCAGCTCAGAGCGTCGAGCCTTTGGAGTTTCCTTTGCTAGCTCTCTTGGTTAGCGGTGGGCACACGGAGTTGGTCTATGTTTCTGAGGCTGGGGATTATAAGATTGTTGGGGAGACACGGGACGATGCGGTTGGTGAGGCCTATGATAAGGTCGGCCGTGTCATGAGCTTGACCTATCCTGCAGGTCGCGAAATTGATGAGCTAGCTCATCAGGGGCAGGATATTTATGATTTCCCTCGTGCCATGATTAAGGAGGACAATCTAGAGTTTTCATTCTCAGGTTTGAAGTCTGCCTTTATCAATCTTCACCACAATGCCGAGCAAAAGGGAGAAAGCTTGTCCAAGGAAGACCTGTCAGCATCTTTCCAAGCAGCAGTCATGGATATTCTTATGGCCAAAACCAAGAAGGCTTTGGAAAAATATCCTGTTAAAACCCTAGTCGTGGCCGGTGGCGTGGCAGCTAATAAAGGGCTCAGAGAACGCCTAGCAACTGAAATCACAGATGTCAAGGTCATCATCCCACCCCTGCGCCTTTGTGGAGACAATGCAGGTATGATTGCCTATGCTAGCGTCAGCGAGTGGAATAAAGAAAACTTTGCAGGCTTGGACCTCAACGCCAAACCGAGTCTCGCCTTTGATACCATGGAATAGAGAGTTAGCCTAAGGTTGACTCTTTTATCTTGGACAAATCCTAGCCTTTTTTTGTATAGTAGAAATATGAAATTTACAAAAATAATCAGTAGTCTGCTGGCTCTTGGAGCTTTACTCATGCTTTTAACAGCTTGCCAGAATATCAAAAAGACACAACTGGTCTTGTTTGAATCCCTTTCGTTCGGTATGTCTCCTAAATCTTTTGAAGAAGGATTGGGAAAGGCTAGCGAGGTGGAGGAAGAAGAGGAAATGGCTTATCGCGACACTTGGCGTGCAGAAGACCCATATTTCTATAAAACAGGTCGCCTTTTCTATCACTATGAGCAGATTACTTTGAAAGGCTATACTGGTCGAGCAACCTTTACATTTTCAAAATCGTATCGTTTGGAAGAAGCGACAGTTCATATTCCTGTAACTTCAAAGGTGGAGCAGAAAGTAGTGCTTAACAATCTATCCCAGACTGTAAAAAAAGAACTGGAAGAACTCCCAGATTACCAGTCCATGACAACTGATACAGTAGGCCTCTATGATGACGGTTATCGCTACAAGGTCAAGTTGAAGGGACAACAGTGGGAACTCTGGGTGGATGTCTATCCAACAGAAAATAAATATGCTACAGACACAGAAACCGATAAGTATACTATCCGAGTGGATCAATTTCTCATGTATCCATGATGCTTCCTCTTCAGCACTTTTTCTGGCAATAGGTTTCGAATCCGAAACTTTTTTCTCTTCTTTGAATATGTTATAATAGTCCTTGCTGTGGCTGTGATGATGAACAGCCTCAATTGGAGAAAATATGAGGAGAAGGATGAAAGAAAAAGGATTTTGGGAAGGTGTACAGGCAGCCATGCCGACTGCCCTTGGCTATGTCAGCATTGGCCTGGCTTGTGGGATTATTGGCGCGCCCTATGTGACACCTGTTGAGATGGGCTTGATGAGCCTCTTTGTTTATGCTGGGAGCGCCCAGTTTGCCATGTTGGCAATGATTGCAGTACAAGCGCCTGTGGCAGCCATTGCTATGACAGTTTTTTTGATCAACTTGCGACTCTTTTTGCTGAGCTTGCATGCATCGACTTATTTCCGTCATACTAGTCTCTGGCAAAATATCGGCATGTCCAGTCTCCTGACAGATGAGACCTATGGGGTTTTGATGGGCGAATTAGCCCATACAGATAAAGTCCATCCCATGTGGATGCATGGGAATAATCTCAACAGTTATGTAGCCTGGTTTATTGGGACAGTGGCGGGGACAGCTTTAGGTGGGCTTCTGCCAAATCCTGAAGTCTTTGGATTAGACTTTGCCCTTGTTGGGATGTTTATCGGGATTTTTACTTCGCAATTTCAGATTATGCAAAGACGGGTCCCTGTCCGCAATCTGCTGCTGATCCTAGCCGTTGTTGCGGTGTCCTTCTTTTTGCTCTTGACAGTGGTGTCTCAGTCGCTAGCTGTTCTGTTTGCGACTTTGCTAGGTTGCACTATGGGGGTGGTCTTAGATGGTCAGTAAATATCTTTTGTTAGCCGTTATCTTTTCAGGCCTAGTGACTTGGATTCCCCGTATGATTCCCTTCATCTTGGTTAAGTACAAGGGGTTGCCAGCTATCGTTGAGCGGTTTTTGAAGTTCTTGCCTGTTTCCATTATCTTTGCCTTGATCCTTTCAAGCGTAGTGACTGGAAAGGTTGGCAGCCTTCCCCAGATCAAATGGCTGGACTTTTTAGCAGTCTTTCCAACGGCTTGGATAGCCTTTCGCTACCGCAATCTAGTGGGTACGGTTCTTTTTGGAGTGGTCTTGATTGCAGTCTTGCGTCTGGTCTTTTAGTCAGCCATAAAAAAAACCTATCACCGAGATAGATATCATATAATGGCAAAAAAAAATATTTTCTGTTAAGATAGTAAAGTATTCTATTTTGGAGGAAATGACATGAAAAAAATCGTCAAATATTCATCTCTTGCTGCTCTAGGACTTGTTGCCGCAGGTGTACTAGCAGCTTGCTCAGGCGGAGATAAGAAAGATACTGCAACTAGCGAAGCAGCATCTGGTAAGAAAGAAATTATCGTTGCAACCAATGCTTCACCAAAACCATTCAACTACGAAGAAAATGGCGAGTTGACTGGTTATGAGATTGAAGTAGTCCGTGCTATCTTTAAAGACTCTGACAAATACGATGTCAAGTTTGAAAAGACAGAGTGGTCAGGTGTCTTTGCAGGTCTTGATAGCGACCGTTATCAAATGGCTGTGAACAATATCAGTTATACCAAAGAACGTGCTGAAAAGTACCTTTATGCAGCTCCAACTGCTAAAAACCCTAACGTTCTCGTTGTGAAGAAAGACGACGACAGCATCAAGTCACTTGATGATATCGGAGGCAAGTCTACTGAGGTCGTTCAAGGGACAACATCAGCTAAACAGCTAGAAGATTATAACAAACAACACGCAGACAATCCAACTGTTCTTAACTATACCAAGGCTGATTTCCAACAAATCATGTCTCGTTTGAGCGATGGTCAGTTTGACTACAAGATCTTCGATAAAATTGGCGTTGAAACAGTTATCAAGAACCAAGGTTTGGACAACTTGAAAGTCATTGAACTTCCAAGCGACCAACAACCTTACGTTTACCCACTTCTTGCTAAAGGTCAAGATGAGTTGAAATCATTTGTAGACAAACGTATCCAAGAACTCTACAAAGACGGAACTCTTGAAAAATTGTCTAAACAGTTCTTCGGAGACGCTTACCTCCCAGCAGAAGCCGATATTAAATAGTCGTATGAAATCATCCAGTCTGAGAAAGGCGGATGATTTCTCAATTTTTAGGTATATAGTTTCAAACTATATGTCTGCCTATCTAATAACAATTTGCTAAATCAAATAAAGTATGAGATACTATTACGGTATTATTTTTAAAGGAGATAGAATCATGAAAATTAAAAAATGGCTCGGTGTAGCAGCTCTTGCTACAGTCGCAGGTTTGACTCTTGCAGCTTGCGGAAATTCAGAAAAGAAAGCAGACAACGAAACAGTTGTCAAAATTGCAACAGTTAACCGTAGCGGTTCTGAAGAAGCACGTTGGGATAAAATCCAAGAATTGGTTGAAAAAGATGGAATTAAATTGGAATTCACAGAGTTCACAGACTATTCACAACCAAACAAGGCAACTGCTGATGGCGAAGTAGACTTGAACGCCTTCCAACACTACAACTTCTTGAACAACTGGAACAAAGAAAACGGGAAAGACCTTGTAGCGATTGCAGATACCTACATCTCACCAATCCGTCTTTACTCAGGTAAAAATGGGGAAGAAAACAAGTACACCAAAGTGGAAGAAATCCCAGATAACGGTGAAATCGCCGTACCAAACGATGCAACAAACGAAAGCCGTGCACTTTACTTGCTTCAATCAGCTGGTTTGATCAAATTGGATGTTTCTGGAACTGCTCTTGCAACAGTTGCTAACATCACAGAAAATCCAAAGAACTTGAAGATTACTGAATTGGACGCTAGCCAAACAGCTCGTTCATTGTCATCAGTTGATGCTGCCGTTGTAAACAATACCTTCGTTACAGAAGCAAAATTGGACTACAAGAAAGCACTCTTCAAAGAACAAGCTGATGAAAACTCAAAACAATGGTACAACATCATCGTTGCGAAAAAAGATTGGGAATCATCACCTAAGGCTGATGCCATCAAGAAAATTATCGCAGCTTACCACACTGATGAAGTGAAAAAAGTTATCGAAGAAACATCAGACGGTTTGGACCAACCAGTTTGGTAATAAGACACAGGGAGGTGGGAGAGAGTTTCCACCTCTTACTTTTGTATAGAGAGTTGATTTTAAAGAGGCACTTGTGGTCGTTCTGAGGACACAAGTACGTAGTAGAAAGAGAGAGAAAATGGTTTTTCCTAGCGAACAAGAGCAGATTGAAAAATTTGAGAAGGATCATGTGGCCCAACATTATTTTGAAGTCTTGCGCACCTTAATTTCCAAGAAATCCGTCTTTGCCCAGCAGGTTGGACTCAAGGAAGTCGCAAACTATTTGGGTGAGATTTTCAAGCGTGTGGGGGCTGAAGTGGAGATTGATGAGAGCTACACGGCTCCCTTTGTCATGGCGCATTTCAAGAGTTCGCGTCCGGATGCCAAGACCTTGATTTTCTATAATCACTATGACACCGTGCCAGCGGATGGCGACCAGGTGTGGACAGAGGATCCTTTTACCCTTTCTGTGCGAAATGGCTTTATGTATGGACGTGGGGTTGACGATGACAAGGGCCACATCACGGCTCGTTTGAGTGCTCTGAGAAAGTATATGCAGCATCATGATGACCTACCTGTCAATATCAGCTTTATCATGGAGGGAGCAGAGGAGTCTGCTTCCATGGATCTAGATAAGTATTTAGAGAAACACGCAGACAAACTTCGTGGAGCGGACTTGCTAGTCTGGGAACAAGGAACCAAGAACGCCTTGGAACAGCTGGAAATCTCTGGCGGAAACAAGGGAATTGTAACCTTTGATGCCAAGGTAAAAAGTGCGGATGTGGATATCCACTCGAGTTATGGTGGTGTCGTGGAATCAGCTCCATGGTATCTTATCCAGGCTCTAAGTAGCCTACGTGCAGCAGATGGACGTATCTTAGTAGAAGGCTTGTACGAGGATGTTCAAGGGCCAAATGAACGAGAACTAGCCTTGGTAGATACCTATGCCCAACGCAATCCAGAGGAAATTAGTCGCATTTATGGTTTGGAATTACCTCTCTTACAAGAGGATCGTGCAGCCTTTCTAAAACGGTTCTTTTTCGAGCCAGCCCTTAATATCGAAGGGATTCAGTCAGGTTATCAAGGGCAAGGGGTTAAAACGATTTTGCCAGCAGAAGCCAGTGCTAAGCTAGAGGTTCGTTTGGTTCCTGGCCTAGAACCGCATGATGTTCTGGAAAAAATTCGGAAACAGCTAGACAAAAATGGCTTTGATAAGGTAGAATTATACTATACCTTGGGAGAGATGAGCTATCGAAGCGATATGAGCGCGCCAGCCATTCTCAATGTGATCGAGTTGGCCAAGAAATTCTATCCACAGGGCGTTTCAGTCTTGCCGACCACAGCGGGGACAGGGCCCATGCATACGGTCTTTGATGCCTTAGAGGTACCCATGGTGGCCTTCGGTCTAGGAAATGCCAATAGCCGAGACCATGGTGGAGATGAAAACGTGCGAATCGCCGATTACTACACCCATATTGAATTAGTAGAGGAGCTGATTAGAAGCTATGAGTAGAGATATTATCAAGTTAGATCAGATCGATGTGACTTTTCACCAGAAGAAGAGAACTATCACAGCGGTCAAGGATGTGACCATTCACATCCAAGAAGGGGATATCTACGGAATCGTTGGATATTCTGGAGCAGGGAAATCAACCCTTGTACGGGTGATTAACCTCTTGCAAAAACCATCTGCAGGGAAAATTACCATTGATGACGATGTGATTTTTGATGGTAAGGTCACTTTGACGGCGGAGCAGTTACGTCGGAAACGTCAAGATATCGGGATGATTTTCCAACACTTTAATCTTATGAGCCAGAAAACGGCCGAGGAGAATGTGGCCTTTGCCCTTAAACATTCTGGACTCAACAAGGAAGAAAAGAAAGCTAAAGTAGCCAAGTTGTTAGACTTGGTTGGCTTGGCGGATCGTGCTGAAAACTACCCTTCACAACTATCAGGAGGGCAAAAACAGCGTGTGGCCATTGCGCGTGCCTTGGCAAATGATCCAAAAATTTTGATTTCAGACGAGTCAACGTCTGCCCTCGACCCTAAGACAACTAAGCAGATTTTGGCCTTGTTGCAAGATTTGAACCAAAAATTAGGATTGACCGTTGTCTTGATTACGCATGAAATGCAGATTGTCAAAGACATTGCCAACCGTGTGGCGGTCATGCAGGATGGTCGTTTGATTGAAGAGGGTAGTGTTCTTGAAATCTTCTCAGACCCTAAACAACCTTTGACACAGGACTTTATCTCAACAGCTACAGGTATTGATGAAGCCATGGTCAAGATTGAGAAGCAAGAAATCGTAGGACATTTATCTGAGAACAGTATCTTAGTGCAGCTCAAGTATGCAGGGGCTTCGACAGACGAACCACTTTTGAATGAATTGTACAAACATTACCAAGTAACGGCTAATATCCTCTATGGAAATATCGAAATTCTCGATGGCACTCCTGTTGGAGAATTGGTTGTGGTCTTGTCAGGTGAAAAAGCAGCACTAGCAGGTGCTCAAGAAGCCATCCGTCAGGCTGGTGTGCAGTTAAAAGTATTGAAGGGAGGACAGTAAAATGACAGAGTTGATTCAAACTTACTTACCAAATGTCTACAAGATGGGCTGGGCTGGTCAGGCAGGCTGGGGAACAGCCATTTACCTAACTCTTTATATGACAGTTCTTTCCTTTATTATCGGAGGGTTCTTGGGGTTGGTAGCAGGTCTTTTCCTCGTCTTGACAGCGCCAGGAGGTGTCTTGGAGAACAAGGTCGTTTTCTGGATTTTAGATAAGATTACCTCTATTTTCCGTGCGGTTCCCTTTATCATCCTCTTGGCAATCATGTCGCCACTCTCTCACTTAATCGTCAAGACTAGTATCGGACCAAATGCAGCCCTTGTCCCCCTTTCTTTTGCGGTCTTTGCCTTCTTTGCCCGTCAGGTGCAGGTTGTCTTGGCTGAGTTAGATGGTGGTGTCATTGAGGCTGCTCAAGCAAGCGGAGCGACCTTCTGGGATATCGTGGGTGTTTACCTATCAGAAGGTCTTCCAGATTTGATTCGTGTGACGACAGTGACCTTGATTTCCCTTGTTGGGGAAACAGCCATGGCGGGAGCAGTTGGAGCTGGTGGTATCGGTAACGTAGCCATTGCCTATGGATTTAACCGTTACAATCACGATGTGACCATCTTGGCGACTATCATTATCATTTTGATTATCTTTACGATCCAGTTCTTGGGAGATTTCTTGACCAAGAAATTAAGTCATAAATAAATGGAAGGAGTTCAACGGGACTCCTTTTTGTTTTCTCACCGAAATGCAAGAAGGATAAAGCTTCTTTTTAGAAATATGCTATAATAAACAAAGGTCCCCAATTAGCAAGTCATAAACTTTGCTGTAGAAGGGATGATAATGTAAAGGAGTTTGGCTGGTATGAATTATTTTGAGGGGAATGATTTCTTCCTTCTCTTATTTGTAGTTTTACTGATTGGTTTTGTGGTAAACTTTTTTGAAAAACGTAAAGACTACTATATTTTGGCGCTCTCCCTCTTATTTGCAGGAGCTATTTATGGTAAGAGTCGAGCGATGATTGTCTATTTGCTCGCCTTTATCGTTTACCAGTATTTTCTGGTTTTTCTAGCACAGCGGATAGAGGCAAAGTGGCTGAAACCACTGGTTTTCCTTTCCATTCTTCCTTTGGTGATCAATAAAGTCTTTGCCCTGACTTCTCTGCATTTGTTGGCCTTTATTGGCATTTCCTATATGTCCTTTAAGACCATTCAGATCATGCTAGAGATATCGGATGGCTTGATCAAAGAAAAAATCACTGTAAAAGATTATCTACAGTTTTTGCTCTTTTTCCCAACAGTTAGTGCTGGTCCAATTGATCGGAGTAGGAGATTTTTAAAAGAGATAAACGAGGCCATGCCACGAAAAGAGTATCTAGAGTTAGCAGGAGACGGTGTGTATCGTATCGTTCTAGGACTCCTTTACAAGATTGTTTTATCAACCTATGTTTACCAGATGTTACTCGCTCTAAATAATACTGGCACAGTCGTTTACTCAATCAAGTATATGTACCTCTATACCTTGTATCTGTTTTTTGACTTTGCAGGCTATAGTCTAATGGCCGTTGGAAGTAGTAACATTCTAGGTATTCAGACACCGATGAACTTTAACAAACCTTTCTTGAGTGTCGATATCAAAGATTTCTGGACTAGATGGCATATCACCTTGTCGACCTGGTTGAGAGATTTTGTATTTTCAAGAGTATTGATGCAGGTTATCAGGAAAAAATGGTTTAAAAATAGACTACACAATGCAACCTATGCCTATATGGTCAATATGTTGGTCATGGGTTTTTGGCATGGTCTCAGTGTTAGTTACATTGTCTATGGTTTTTACCATGGTGTCTTGATGGCTGGATTTGAAGTGTATCAAAAGAAAAGCAATTTTTATAAGAAAAATAAAAACAAAAACTGGTATAAGCTACTAAGTTGGTTTGTGACCATGAATTTGGTTATGATTGGTTTCTTTATCTTTTCAGGTGAACCCTATAAAATCTTACTGACGATTTTAAAGAGATAAGAGATTGAAAAGAAATCGGCTAGATCGAAGGGATAGGATAAAACGAGATGATTAAATTAAAAGCATTTTTACTATCGCTTGTGCTCGTAATTGCGACGCTTGCCCTTTTAAATGTGACGTATGTCAAGAAGATTGATGATTATTATAAAGTCAAGGATAACAGTATTCGTTACAATACCTCATATGAAAAGTATAAAAGTAGAGATATTCTAACAAGCAATATCACCCCCAATACACTGGTTCTAATGGGTTCCTCAGAGTTGGTTGCAACGATAAATGAGGACTATCATCCAAATAAAATTTTTAACTACAACGATTTTAATATCATGCAGATTGGGACTAGTTATTCTCAAAACATCATTCAGGCCTCTACTTTAGCTTCTATTGAAGGATCTATGAGTAAGCGAAAAGTAGCTATAGTAGAGTCGGTTCAGTGGTTTGAAAAAGATGGGACCCATCAAGATGCCTTTTTGAATAAGGCTTCCCAGGAACATATTTTCCACATGCTAGATAATGACAAGATTAGTAAAGAAACGAAAGAAAAACTAATCAATCGCATTATCGAGATTACCAAAGGAAACAAGCAACAAAACGACATCTACAAAAAATACAAAAGTTATTTCATAGATGGAAAAGGAACCATTGTCGATAAAAAACTATTAGAGTTAGATAACGCGATGTATTCCTTTAAGCTCAAACGAAAATTTTATGAAAATCATGAGAAATCAGATTATCCCTCATCAGGAGATAAAACCCCAGACTATAGTTGGCAGAAGATGACGGATCAGTTTGTGGAAGAGGTCAAAAAGAAAACAGATAATAATGACTATGCTGTTGATAATAACTACTACAATACTTACTTAAAAGATCGCTATGCATCACTGAAAGATTCTAATAAAGATTTGAGCTACCTGGAGTCACCAGAGTATTCAGATATGGAACTCTTCTTGACAGTTGCCAAAGAATTGGGCATTGAAGTTGAGGTTATTATTTTCCCAGTAAACGGGAAATGGAACGACTACACAGGAGTCTCAAGAGAGATGCGAGAAAAAACTTATAAAAAAATAGAAGATGTCGCAAAAAGCCATGGTGCAACCGTATTAAACTATGGAAACAGAGAGTATGATGATTACTTTTTATTTGACGTGATGCACGTTGGAGTGAAAGGATGGATGGAAGTTGAAAAAGAACTTTACAAATTTGCAAACCAAGCTAACTAACACACATCGATTAATCTTATGGACACTATTTTTCTATACGGTTATCTTGAGCATCGTGATTTACTGTTTTGTGACCGATTTTTCGAATATTCAAGAATTTATCTATAGTGAATTCTAAGATTGTATACAAAAAGGCCCTGGGACTAGGCATAGCTAGTCTTCAGGGCTTTTATCTTATAGTTTATCAGCTATTTTTTGACTTAGAAATTGCCCAACCACAGCCCCAATCAAGGCACCTAGAAGGATGCTCGAAACAAAGAGAAGGATTTTGTCCAACTCTGGAGCGACCATGATACGGTCGATGTATTCTTGGGATTTCCCACGAGCGAGGAGAGCTGCCTCGTAGGATGCTGGATTGATCCACATGAGGAAGATAGGGCCACTTGTGCTAAAAGCAAAAACGAGGAAGGAGAGGGTGTTTTTGATTCTATCTCTGTAGTTGCCGAGGCGAGCGGTGGCATCTGCTGCAAGACCGCAGGCGATAGCTGGTAGAAAGGCTCCAGCGCCGTGTTTGCTAGCTAGGAAAAAGAGAGCCATAAAGAGCCCGAGAGTGGTAATGGCACCAAAACGAGGAACTTTTACCAGAAGAAACATGTAGACGCTACCCCCAACAAGGGCTGAAAAAGCCGGAGCATAGAACATATTGCCCGTTGAGTCAACCAAGTGACCAAGTACTACTCCAATCCCTAGACAGAGGAAATAAAGGACGACAGCTAAGAGGGTGGTTAAGATATTTTTCTTCATGAGTTTCTCCTTGATATAAACTAACAAAATCAATTGTATCACGCTTTTTGAGGATTGTAAATGGGAGTTCTATATTTTTGAAAACGTTTGAAATATGATATAATAGTTACATCGTTAGTTTAAGGAGAGTAGCATGGGAAAATTTCTAGAATTCGTCTTTAATCGTATCTTTTTGGGAATGATGGCGACGGCTTATTTCTGGCTATTAACACTAGCAGGAGGAGTGATCTTTGGTTTGGCACCAGCTAGTGCAACTCTTATGAGTTTGTATGCGGAGCATGGTTATACCTATCGAGCCTACCATTTGAAGGAAGCTTGGGAATTGTATAAGAGCAATTTTGTCAAGAGCAATCTGGCTTTCTATAGTTTTGTGTTTGTGGATCTTGTCCTAGTTTATGGTTTGTATCTTCTAGTTCAATTGCCCCACCAGACGATTTTCCACCTCTTGGCGACCTTTCTCAATGTCCTTGTAGTTGCTCTTGTCTTTCTAGCTTATACTGTTTCCTTGAAACTTCAGGTGTACTTTGATTTATCCTACCAAAATATCTTGAAACTATCCCTTATCGGGATTTTTATGAGCCTACCTGCGATTGCCAAGGTTTTACTCGGGTCTGCTCTCCTTGTAGGAGTTGGTTATTATATGCCTGCCTTGCTCTTTTTTGTAGGAATTGGAATGTGGCATTTCTTTATCAGTGATATGTTGGAACCTATTTATGAAAGTATCCATGAAAAATTGGCGACAAAATAGAATGAAGCAGTTTTGGCTTCACTCTCTTTTACGGATTTATAGTTTGGTTATGATCGTGGTCATTGCCAGTTTTGCGATTATGCTATCGTATGCTGACTGGGATTCGCGTGAGAAAGAGGCCCAACGGGTTGCAGAACGTGTGACCACTCGGACAGTGAGTGAAGTGGAATATTATCACAGAGAGTCAACCCAACTTGCTCAGTCTTTGGTTGAAAATCAGGCCCGCATCGAAGGGATTTACAAGTACTTTAGTCTCAGTACGCCAGACTATTTTTATTGGCAATTAGAGCGCAAGGCTTCGCCTTATATCTCGGTTTCCCTGTATGAAAATATTGATGACCTCTATGTTCGGAATGATTTTGTGACTGGAGTGGCTATTGTTCTTCAGGACTACAAGGAAGTATATGTTTCGACTAGAGAAAAACGCAGTGGAGAGAAAATTCCTGCGGAGGATTTTAAGCCAACAGCCAATAGTTTTGCCATTCCTGTTTCCGATCCTGTGTCTGACAAGGATTTAGGAGTGATTTATATCTCCCTATCCCCAGATGTTTTACATGGCGCTATTGACAATACTCGGGGTCATATCCCAATGGCTGTAACAGTAACTTCGCCTTTTGAGACTGAGATGTTCCATATTGGGGAGAAGGTCTCAGCCGAGCGAGAAAACTGGTTTGTAGGTGTCACCTCTCACGGTTATCAGGTTCGAGTTGCTGTTCCTAAAAATTTTGTTCTTACAGGAACTTTGACGAGTTCTGCTGTTATTATTGGGCTAAGTATTCTCTTTATCATCATTTTGTACGTGACCCTTAGACAGACTTTTTCAAATTACCAAAAGCAGGTCGTAGACCTAGTAGATTCGATCGAGGTGATTGCTCAAGGAGAAGAAGGCCTTCGAATCGATACCTCTGAAAAAGACCAAGAGTTGCTTCTCATTGCAGAAACAACCAATGATATGTTGGATCGCCTGGAAAAAAATATCCACGATATCTATCAGCTAGAGCTCAGTCAAAAAGATGCCAATATGCGAGCCCTCCAGGCTCAAATCAATCCTCACTTTATGTACAATACTCTAGAGTTTTTACGGATGTATGCCGTCATGCAAAGTCAGGATGAACTGGCAGATATTATCTATGAATTTAGTAGCTTGTTACGCAACAATATCTCTGACGAGAGGGAAACGACCTTGAAGCAAGAGTTGGAATTTTGCCGAAAATATAGCTATCTCTGTATGGTGCGTTATCCTAAATCCATTGCTTATGGTTTCAAGATTGCACCAGAATTGGAAGAAATGAGGATTCCAAAATTTACACTCCAACCATTAGTAGAAAACTACTTTGCCCATGGTGTTGACCATCGCAGAACGGATAATGTCATCAGTATCAAAGCCTTGAAGGGCCAAGGCTTCGTTGAAATTCTAGTGGAAGACAATGGTCGGGGAATGCCCGCTGAGAAACTAGCTAGCTTGCAAGAAAAATTAGCTCAACGAAGTTTTGAACACGAGGCAAGCTATAGTGGGGAGCGGCAATCAATTGGAATAGTAAATGTACACGAACGCTTTGTTCTCTACTTTGGGGATCGCTACCAAATCAGTGTAGAGTCAGCTGAACAAGAAGGTGTTCGTTACCATATCACTATCCAGGATGAATAGAAAGGGTAGAAATGTATAAAGTTTTATTAGTAGACGATGAGTACATGGTGACAGAGGGGCTCAAGCGATTAATCCCCTTTGAAAAATGGGATATGCAAGTCGTCGCAACAGCTAATCACGCAGATGATGCTTTGGACTATGTTAAGAAAAATCCAGTAGATGTGGTCATTTCCGATGTCAATATGCCAGATAAGACCGGACTTGAGATGATTAGGGAAATGAAAGAGCTACTTCCAGATACCTATTATATCTTGCTGTCTGGTTATCAGGAGTTTGAGTACGTTAAAAAAGCCATGAACCTTAGTGTCGTGGATTATCTGGTCAAACCAGTAGACAAGGTGGAGTTGGGCCATTTATTAGAAAAGATTGCGCGACAGCTTCAGGAAAAGGTGGAACAAAGTCAGACCCTCAGTCAAGAATTGGATGAGACAGGATTTACGAACTACCTGTCAGGTAAAGACAGCTGGTGGATTGGTCTATCTAAGGAAAAGCAGGGGTCTTTTACCATTCCTTACTATGTTTTGGGGCAAGACTGGCAGATTTTCATCTCTGATCAACCGCTAGATGGCATCGTCGTGACACCATTTGAAGCACCCTACCAGCAGTCCTTTGAGAATTGGAAGATCAACGCTGAAAAAGCCCTCTTCTACGGTTCTGTTAATCTAGAAAAATCCGAAAGTTTGTTTGCTTATTACGAGCCGATTTATCGGGTGATTATCCAAGGGAATATCAATCAAATCATCGAAGAATTAACCCTGCTAGAGAAGGTTGTTTTGAAGAATACCCCGCGCGTGGCCATCACAAAGCAGCTCTTTACCCAGTTTGTCATGGATGTCTTTCATTTGTTTGAACACCTAAAAGCAGATGATATGACCGAGATTGTAAAAGCTATTCATGCTATTAACACCTTTGAAGAATTGGTTGCCTATATCAAAGAAACCTTGACCAAGTTCTTTGGCCAGTACCGCATGAATGAAAATGTGGTGAGTGTTCTGGAGGTGATTGGGCGTGATTATCAGAAAGAGCTCTCACTTAAGGATATTAGCAAGGATCTCTTTATCAATCCTGTCTATCTCGGTCAGCTAATCAAGAGGGAAACCAACTCAACCTTTGCGGAATTGCTCAATAAACAGCGAATTAAGGCAGCGCAGCAACTCTTACTTTCGACCAGTGATAGTATTGAAGATATTTGCTATGCAGTTGGCTATAGTAATGTTGGATATTTCTACAAGGTTTTCCGTAAATTGTGCGGAAAATCACCGAAAGCTTATCGGAAACAAGTTGAAACTAGCTTGTAAAAGTTGTATTCCTGTACAAAAAATGCTATAATGTTCAAAATATCTTATGGAGGAAAACATGAAAAAGAATCCTATTTATCTTTGGGTTTTGTTAGTCCTATCAGCCCTCATTTCATCTATGTCATTATTTGGAATCTTGAGTCCATTGCCAAGTAAAGATGTGCTTCGTGCTAGCCTGGCGAATAGCGGAACACTTACTGCCCAGCAATTAGAAGACACAGTCAACTATACATACCAAGTAACAGCGTCATCGCACTCTATTTTTAATACGTTGTTGATTGTTTTATCTGCAATTTTAGTTGTAGTAGCCTTTGTATTTCTAGTACGTAAAAATGTGCAATTCGCAAACTATGCTTATATCGGCTATGTTCTACTAGCGATTGTTGGTTTGGTTTATAGCTATATGAATGTTCAAGATGCGGTTCAATTAATCAAAGATTCTACCCTCGGCTTAGGAATGGGAGCATTTGCACAAGGAACGAATATTTTGTTTATCATTATCAATGTTCTCTTTTTAGCCTTAGTCTTTTACAAGATGTGGCGCCAACAAAAAGATTTGGCCGAAGAAGTCGAAGCAGAAGAAGTTGCCTAAGTATTGACAAAAAAGAACTATCAAGTTACAATCTTGGTAGTTCTTTTTAAATCGTAAACAAAAAATCGAGGTCAACATGAAAAAAATATCCCTAGTGTATATCAGTCTGAGTGGGAATACAGAGAGTTTTGTAACCCGACTTAAGGACTATCTCTTGTCTCAGTATGAGGGAATTGAGGTCCAAAAAATCCATATCAAGGATTTGGTCAAGGAAGGCCAAGAATTCTTTGAAATGGAACATCCCTATGTCGCTTTCTTGCCGACCTATCTGGAAGGTGGAAATGGTGTCGATAACGGCGATGTTGAGATTCTAACGACTCCAGTGGGCGACTTTATTGCTTATGGAGACAATGCTAGTAAGTGTTTTGGGGTAGTGGGATCCGGTAACCGCAATTTTAATAATCAATACTGCCTGACAGCCAAGCAGTATAGCCAGCGCTTTGGCTTCCCGGTCCTAGCAGACTTTGAAATGCGTGGCATGCTGGGAGATATTAAAAAGGTCGCAGCGATTCTTGCAGATTTGTATGAGTTAGAGACAGAAAAATAAAGTAGTACTGAGGGGCAGTTGAGATTTTCAACTGCTTTTGAGTATGCAAAAAGCACCCTGTAAGGGTGCCATTTTGTAAACTATCCTGCTTTTCCGATGGCAAGTGCATAGATAAAGAAAATAGCAAAGCCAAAGAGGAAAATCAATCCTGCGATAGCGAGGAGTTTTAGCCAAGAAGGAAGATTTTTATTCTCACGTGTCACCAATACATAGTTCAAAAGAGCGAAGCATGGTGTTGTCAGGAAAGAACCGATCATGGCAAAGCGAAGCATGGTGGAAACTTGACCAGCAAAGAATTTAATAATTACGATACCAATGATAGCGGTAATGGTCATCCAGATGTTCAAAGATTTGCGAGAATCCTCTTTTTGACGAATCAAGAGTCGCAGAGATTCCTGATTGACACGAGAGTATCCATCGATAACGGTGATGACCGTTCCAAAGATACAAAGAAAGGCGATAAAGGTGATCAAATAACGGGACCATTCTCCAAGAACAGAGGCATACATACCCACAAATTGAGAAATGTACTTGGCTGAAGCGGCTTCAACTGCTTGTCCTGTAGGATACTGAATCAGTGCTCCTGTTTTTGAATTTTCAGAATAATCTGAATAGATAGCTACTATTCTACAAAAAACTTAAAGGAAATACAAGGACATTTTGAAAAAATACAGAAAATTACAGAAAACTTTACGTGCATTAATGAAATTTCTCCAAGGAGAATATGGTAAGCCTAAAAAATCCGAGAAGAAAGCTTCTCGGATTTTGATTATTTCAATTGATCTGTGACGTCTTTTGAGAGCAACATTCCCAGATGGTAAGTTTTATTGATATGTGCAATGACATCATTGATATTTTCAGTCGTGTGAATTTTCTCTTTGATGTCAGACCTAAATGTCTCGTCCTTCAAGAGTTGCTCTTGGTAGAGTCTTTGAAGTCTTTCCTTCTCGTACTTATTGAGCAGAAAAAGGAAAACCAAGCTAAGTACAACGAGGATATAAGCATATTGGCTCATAGGAAATCTCCCAGTGTGATAAATAGTAAAAGTGAATAAATTGTTTCATTGAACAGCTGCAAGGCCGAACAAAATATAAATGTTATTTTGCCTCAATCTTTCAGATTGCTTTCAAGTAATTTAAAAGATTACGACATGATCCTAACCAAATCGATATTATTTGGTTAGGTGAACTAGTGAAGCAGTTAGCTAGTCCGCATATAGCGGCTAGCGTCTAACAATTAGGAACTTTAGTTCCAATTGTTAGTGCTGAATCACATCTTCTCCGGCGCTTCTACTCCGAGTAAACGAAGAGCTTCTTTGAGGACGACTGCGGTTGCATAGCTGAGGGCCAGACGGCTGTCGCGCTCAGGACTTTCATCTAGAATACGTGTATGTGCATAGTACTTGTTAAAAGCTTGAGCCAAACTAATCGCAAATTTCGCAATGATAGAAGGTTCAAAGTTATCTGCTGCACGATTGATAATACGTGGAAAGTCTTGGAGTAGTTTAATGATTTCCCAGCTTTCAGCATCCTTCAGGCTGTAGTTGCCAGCTGCATCTGGTTTGAAATCGGCTTTGCGCAAGATAGATTGGATACGAGCGTAGGCGTATTGAACGTAAGGTCCAGTTTCTCCTTCAAAGGATACCATAGCTTCAAGGTCGAAGTCATATCCATTTGTACGGTCGGTCTTAAGATCATAGAACTTGATGGCCCCAACTCCAACAGCGTGGGCAACCTGGTCTTTATTTTCTAACTCAGGATTTTTCGCTTCGATTTGGTCCTTGGCACGACTAACAGCCTCAGCGATAGTCGGTTCTAGCAAGATGACATTTCCTTTACGAGTAGAAAGTTTTTTCCCTTCTTTTGTTACCAATCCAAACGGAACATGGACAATGTCTTGGCTCCAATCGTAGCCCATCTCTTGTAGTACTGCCTTGAGTTGTTTGAAGTGGGCAGATTGCTCTTGACCAACAACATAGATGGATTTTGCAAATTGGTATTCCTTTTTACGGTAGAGGGCTGCAGCCAAGTCACGTGTGATATAGAGAGTTGCACCATCAGATTTTTTGATAAGGGCTGGATGTTCAATTCCATATTTCTCAAGATTGACAACTTGGGCACCTTCTGACTCAACAAGAAGTCCTTTTTCAGCGAGAATGTCTACAACAGCATCCATCTTATCATTGTAGAAGGCTTCTCCGTTGTAGCTGTCAAATTCGACTTGCAATTCATTGTAAAGGCGGTTGAATTCCACTAAACTTTCATCACGGAACCATTGCCAGAGAGCGAGGGCTTCCTCGTCTCCATTTTCCAGTTTGCGGAACCATTCGCGTGCTTCTTCATCCAAGCTAGGGTCTTTTTCAGCTTCAGCATTGATGCGAACGTAGAGTTTAAGAAGTTCATTGATTGGATGCGCTTTAACGGCTTCCTCATTTCCCCATTTTTTGTAGGCAACGATCAACATTCCAAACTGTTTACCCCAGTCTCCCAAATGGTTGATCTTGACCGTTTGATAGCCGATTTTTTGGAAAATATGTGATAAGCTATCTCCGATAACCGTTGAGCGCAGGTGACCAATAGAAAATGGTTTAGCGATATTAGGACTAGACATATCGATAACGACATTTTCTTGCTTGCCAATGGTTTGGTCGGCATAGTGCTCTTTTTCAGTGATAACATCCTGCAATACTTGAGCCGAAATAGCAGATTTATCAAGGAAAAAGTTGACGTAAGGTCCTGTAGCAACAACCTTTTCAAAGGCTTGACTATTGATTTTTTCAGCAATATCTGCTGCAATCATTTGAGGAGCTTTACGCTCGACCTTTGCTAGAGAAAAGGCAGGGAAGGCGATGTCTCCCATTTCTGAGTTTTTAGGTGTTTCCAGTAAATTTAAAATAGCCTCTTGATCCAGGCTATCAATGACGCTAGCCAACTCGCTAGCAATCAATTCTTTTGTATTCATAAGGGCTCCTTTTGGGCTTTTTTACTATTTTAACACAATTTACTACATTTTTTGAGAAAGAAAAGAATTTTTTTGAATTATCTAGTTTTTTTGGTATAATGTAGTTATAAAATAAATGTAAAACTTGTTATAAATATTCACTTAAGAGGATAATATGAGAAAAAGAGAACGGCATCAGTTGATTAAAAAGATGATCACCGAAGAAAAACTTGGGACACAAAAAGAGATTCAAGATCGTTTAGAAGCTCGTAATGTTTATGTGACACAAACGACTTTGTCGCGTGATTTGCGTGAAATCGGCTTGACCAAGGTTAAGAAAAATGATATGGTGTATTATGTACTAGCAAATGAGACAGATAAGATTGATTTAGTTGAGTTTTTGTCTCATCATTTAGAAGGAGTTGCAAGAGCAGAGTTCACCTTGGTACTACATACCAAACTTGGGGAAGCTGCAGTCTTAGCAAACATTGTAGATGCAAACAAGGATGAATGGATTTTAGGAACGGTTGCTGGTGCTAATACCTTATTGGTTATTTGTCGAGACCAGCACGTTGCCAAGCTGATGGAAGATCGTTTGCTAGATTTGATGAAAGATAAATAAGGTCTTGGGAGTTGCTCTCAAGACTTATTTTTAGCAAGGAGAGACGGAAAATGGCAACAGAAAAGCTATCACCTGGCATGCAACAGTATGTGGATATTAAGAAACAATACCCAGATGCTTTTTTGCTTTTTCGAATGGGTGATTTTTACGAGTTGTTCTATGAAGATGCAATTAATGCAGCGCAAATTTTAGAAATTTCCTTAACGAGTCGGAATAAAAATGCAGAAAATCCGATACCCATGGCGGGCGTCCCCTATCATTCTGCCCAACAGTATATCGATGTTCTGATTGAACAGGGCTATAAGGTAGCCATAGCCGAGCAGATGGAAGATCCCAAACAAGCGGTTGGTGTTGTCAAGCGAGAGGTGGTTCAGGTCATCACACCTGGAACGGTCGTTGATAGCAGTAAGCCGGATAGTCAGAATAATTTCTTGGTTGCCTTAGATCGTGATGGCAATCAATTTGGTCTGGCTTATATGGACCTGGTGACGGGTGATTTCTATGTGACAGGGCTATTGGATTTCACGTTGGTTTGTGGGGAAATTCGCAATCTCAAGGCTCGTGAAGTGGTGTTGGGTTATGACTTGTCTGAGGAAGAGGAACAAATTCTCAGTCGCCAGATGAATCTGGTGCTTTCCTATGAGAAAGAAGGCTTTGAGGACCTTCATTTACTAGATCCACGATTGGCAGCTGTGGAGCAAGCAGCAGCTAGTAAGCTCCTCCAGTATGTTCACCGGACTCAAATGCGGGAATTGAACCACCTCAAACCAGTTGTCCGCTATGAAATCAAAGATTTCTTACAGATGGACTATGCGACCAAGGCTAGTCTGGATTTGGTTGAGAATGCCCGTTCAGGCAAGAAGCAAGGCAGTCTTTTCTGGCTTTTGGATGAAACCAAAACAGCTATGGGAATGCGTCTCTTGCGTTCTTGGATCCATCGTCCCTTGATTGATAAGGAGCGAATCGTCCAACGTCAAGAGGTGGTGCAGGTCTTTCTTGACCATTTCTTTGAGCGTAGTGATTTAACGGACAGTCTCAAGGGTGTTTATGATATCGAACGTTTGGCTAGTCGGGTTTCTTTTGGCAAGACTAATCCAAAGGATCTCTTGCAATTGGCGACCACCTTATCCAGTGTACCACGGATTCGTGCGATTTTAGAAGGCATGGAGCAGCCTGCTCTAGCCTATCTCATCGCACAGTTAGATGCCATTCCGGAGTTGGAGAGCTTGATTAGTGCTGCCATTGCTCCTGAAGCTCCTCACGTGATTACGGAAGGTGGCATTATCCGTACGGGATTTGATGAGACCTTAGACAAGTACCGTCGTGTACTCAGAGAAGGTACGAGTTGGATTGCTGAGATTGAGGCAAAAGAGAGAGAAAACTCTGGCATCAGCACGCTCAAGATTGACTACAATAAAAAAGATGGCTACTATTTCCATGTGACTAATTCGCAACTGGGAAATGTGCCAGCCCACTTTTTCCGCAAGGCAGCGCTGAAAAACTCAGAACGCTTTGGTACTGAGGAATTGGCCCGTATCGAGGGGGATATGCTGGAGGCGCGTGAGAAGTCAGCTAATCTAGAGTACGAAATCTTTATGCGTATCCGTGAGGAAGTCAGCAAGTATATCCAGCGCTTGCAGGCTCTAGCCCAAGGAATTGCGACAGTTGATGTCTTGCAAAGTCTAGCAGTTGTGTCTGAAACCCAGCATTTGATCAGACCTGAGTTCGGTGACGACTCACAAATCGATATCCAAAAAGGGCGCCATGCTGTCGTCGAAAAGGTCATGGGAGCTCAGACCTATATTCCAAACAGTATCCAGATGGCAGAAGATACCAGTATTCAGCTAATCACAGGGCCCAACATGAGCGGGAAGTCTACCTACATGCGCCAGTTAGCCATGACGGCGGTTATGGCCCAGCTGGGTTCTTATGTGCCGGCAGAAAGCGCCCATTTGCCTATCTTCGATGCCATCTTTACCCGTATCGGAGCAGCAGATGACTTGGTTTCAGGTCAATCAACCTTTATGGTGGAGATGATGGAGGCCAACAATGCCATTTCGCATGCGACTAAGGACTCACTCATTCTCTTTGATGAATTGGGACGCGGAACTGCAACTTATGACGGGATGGCTCTTGCTCAGTCCATCATCGAATACATTCATGAACATATCGGAGCCAAAACCCTCTTTGCGACCCACTACCATGAGTTGACCAGTCTGGAGTCCAGCTTGAAAAACTTGGTCAATGTCCATGTGGCGACCTTGGAGCAGGATGGGCAGGTGACCTTCCTTCATAAGATCGAACCTGGACCAGCTGACAAATCCTACGGTATCCACGTTGCTAAGATTGCTGGCTTACCAGCAGAACTTTTAGCAAGGGCGGATAAGATATTGACCCAACTGGAGAATCAAGGGACGGAAAGCCCTGCTCCAATGAGAGAAACAAGTGCCGTTACGGAACAGATGTCACTCTTTGACGCGCCTGCAGAGCATCCTATCCTAGCAGAATTAGCTAAACTGGATGTATACAATATGACACCGATGCAGGCTATGAATGTCTTGGTCGAGCTCAAACAAAAGTTATAAAAAGAGCCCACTCACATTTTTGTGAGTGGGATTTTTCTCTATTACTTTTTATGGGCCAAGAGTTGATTGATGTGGTCCACTTTTTTTGCTTCTCTTTTATAGAGAATAGCCCAGATGATGAGGTAGACAATCGCAAACTCTGGAATGAGCTGGAGATAGAAGGTCCAGTGGAAGGGGAACCAACCAGCCAGAGTTGCCAGTGGGACAAAGCCAGCCAGCATAAGGAAGAAATGGGAAAGTGTGGCCCGGAGCAAGCTCCAGTCACGGCTGAATAAGCGACCGCCAAAGCTAAAGAGAACTCCGATAGCTGACCAGATGATCATACAGTAGAGCAAGACCAGAGCGCCGTGAACCTGATGTTGGGTCATCACTTGGCCGATGAGAGAGTCGGAACTTAGTGGTGCGTAGGTATTTGGGGCATAAATGAGTGAAAAGAGGATAGAGAGGATGAGGCCGATGAGTACACCAGCGGCTGCATCGTGAAAGATTTGTTTTTTCATAGTTCTAATTTCTCCTTGATGGTTTTTAGGTAACGGCGTGAAGAGTAGGTGAAGCTTTCGTTTTTGAGAAAGATTTCGACCAGGCCGTTGGGGGTTAGTTTGAGATGAGAGATAGCGTCAATATTAACGATTTCAGATTGGGAAATTTGGATAAAAGTTGTCGGCAGCATTTCAAGAACCTGATAGAGTCGCAAATCAACGCTGTAGGTCCGAGATGTAGTTTCTGCTAGAACCTTTCGATTCTCTATATAGAAGCGCTGAATCTTGCCAATTTCAACTAGATAGACCTGATCATCAATCTTTCCTTTGATTGTTTCTTTTTGGTCAAGATTTTCAGCGAACTCGATGACTTTCTGGACTTTTTCGGTCGGCTGAGGAGTTTGGACAATCAGCTTTTCCTCCTCGTATGTCTCCTTAATCTGTAATTCTACTTTCATAAATTTCCCTCCTTTTCAGTTATACAAGGTTGTGATCACTTCCTGTACACCTTTATTAAACACTATTTTACGACCCATGGCAAGAGCTTTTGTCTATGTGGAGAGATTTGGAGTCTATGTGGTATTTGCTTTTTCTGGTAACATCTGAAATATGGTATAATAGCACTAATCAATTTCTAGGAAAATAGATACAGAAAGGGGCTGAAAGATGTCTCATATTATTGAATTGCCAGAGGTGCTGGCAAACCAAATCGCGGCAGGAGAAGTGATTGAACGTCCTGCCAGTGTGGTCAAAGAATTGGTAGAAAATGCCATTGACGCGGGTTCTAGCCAGATTATCATTGAGATCGAGGAATCCGGTCTCAAGAAAATCCAAATCACCGATAATGGTCATGGAATTGCTCACGATGAGGTGGAATTGGCCTTGCGTCGACATGCGACCAGTAAGATAAAAAATCAAGCAGACCTCTTTCGGATTCGGACGCTTGGTTTTCGTGGTGAAGCCCTGCCCTCTATCGCTTCTGTCAGTGTCTTGACTCTGTTGACAGCGGTGGATGGTGCGAGTCATGGGACTAAGCTCGTTGCGCGTGGGGGTGAAGTTGAGGAAGTCATCCCAGCGACTAGTCCTGTAGGAACCAAGGTTTGTGTGGAGGACCTCTTTTTCAACACGCCTGCCCGTCTCAAGTATATGAAGAGCCAGCAAGCGGAGTTGTCTCATATCATTGATATTGTCAACCGTCTGGGTTTGGCCCATCCGGAGATTTCTTTTAGTTTAATCAGTGATGGCAAGGAAATGACGCGGACAGCAGGGACTGGTCAACTGCGTCAAGCCATCGCAGGGATTTATGGTTTGGCGAGTGCCAAGAAGATGATTGAAATTGAGAATTCTGATCTAGATTTCGAAATTTCAGGTTTTGTGTCTCTGCCTGAGTTAACTCGAGCTAATCGCAACTATATCAGCCTCTTCATCAATGGCCGTTATATCAAGAACTTCTTGCTCAATCGCGCTATTCTTGACGGTTACGGAAGCAAACTCATGGTAGGACGTTTTCCACTGGCTGTCATTCACATCCATATTGACCCCTATCTAGCTGATGTCAATGTGCATCCAACCAAACAAGAAGTGCGGATTTCTAAGGAAAGAGAACTGATGGCGCTGCTTTCAGAAGCTATTTCAAATAGTCTCAAGGAACAAGCCTTGATTCCTGATGCTTTAGAAAATCTTGCCAAGTCGACCGTGCGCAATCGTCAAAAGGTAGAGCAAACTATTCTCCCACTCAAAGAAAATACGCTTTACTATGAAAAAACAGAACTCTCAAAACCCAGTCAAGCTGAGGTGGCAGATCATCAGGTTGAATTAACTGAGGAAGGTAGGGACCTAACCCTGTTTGCCAAGGAAACCTTGGATCAGCTAACCAAGCCCGCAAAACTGCATTTTGCAGAGAGAAAGCCTGTCAGCTATGACCAACTAGATCACCCAGAGTTAGACCTTGCGAGTCTTGATAAGGCTTATGACAAGCTGGAGCGAGAAGAAGCATCCAGCTTCCCAGAGTTGGAGTTTTTCGGACAAATGCACGGGACTTATCTCTTTACCCAAGGGCGAGATGGCCTCTACATCATAGACCAGCACGCAGCTCAGGAACGGGTCAAGTATGAGGAATACCGTGAAAGCATCGGCAATGTTGACCAGAGCCAGCAACAACTCCTAGTACCCTACATCTTTGAATTTCCTGCAGATGATGCCCTCCGTCTTAGGGAAAGAATGGCTCTCTTAGAGGAAGTGGGTGTCTTTCTAGCAGAGTACGGGGAAAATCAATTTATCCTGCGTGAACATCCTATTTGGATGGCCGAAGAGGAAATCGAGTCTGGTATCTATGAAATGTGTGACATGCTGCTCTTGACCAAGGAAGTTTCTATCAAGAAATACCGAGCTGAACTAGCGATTATGATGTCCTGCAAGCGGTCCATCAAGGCCAACCATCGTATCGATGACCACTCAGCCAGACAACTCCTCTATCAGCTCTCTCAATGTGACAATCCTTACAACTGCCCCCACGGACGTCCTGTTTTGGTGCATTTCACCAAGTCAGACATGGAAAAGATGTTCCGACGCATTCAGGAAAATCATACCAGCCTACGAGAGTTGGGGAAATACTAAACCTTATAGAAAATCAAACAGCCCTAGTTATAAAACTAGAGCTGTTTTGAATTTTTGAGCTGAACTTGTGTTCCAGCAAGCAAATCAGCTGGATGACGTTTGTCCTTGCGAAGGAGTCCCATCAGCAGAAAAATCAAGAAGAGAATCCCTGCTGAGGTTGACAAGAAAATTGACAGAGCATCTGCTTGATAAGCACTACGAATAGCTCCCATATGTCCCAACTGCCAAGGGAAAAACTTGATAGCGGAGCGCAAAAGGCTGTGGGAAAGGCTCCTATGCTTGTAAATCAGCTGTAAACCTGCCCAACGCTTGCCAAAACTTCCTTTTCTATAGTCGAGCCAAGCAAAGATGATAGTTAGGGGCAGAACCGAGCTAGAAAAAGCCAGAAGTTGGCTCTGGGCTTCAGTGAATACGGGAACGCCTCCTAGAACTAGATTGTAAAAGCCCATAGCTAGTAAAAATAAAGAAATGAGGTAGCCCGAGATAAAGAGCCAGTCTCCAATCAGCTCTTTCAGACGAGTTTTGATAGGTATGGGATTGTCAGTTTTTAGTTTCATCTTTAGCACCTTCTTTCTTAAAATCATCAAGGCCTATAACCTTGTCCAGATACTTTTGCTTAATCTTTAGCGCCTTGTTAATAGCCATTGCAGAAGCGATTAATAGAACGAAGGTTAGCCAGATCCAAGCAGTGAATTCAGCTGGAAAACTAGAACCAGCTAAAAAGAGATAGATAGCTAGAGCTAAGACAAAAATATAAATCACTTGCCAGAGGCCAAAAGATTTAACTTCTTTATAGTATTTGTCCTTATCTTCCTCCAAAATCACTGCCGTGGAAGATTTTTCAGAGTTTTCATCCAGTAAGAGATAGTCAGTTGTCACTTGAAAAATCCTGCTTAATTCAATGATTTTTTCGATTTCTGGAAGAACTTGACCAGACTCCCACTTGGAGATACTTTGCCGAGAAACATTGATTTGTTCTGCTAGTTTTTCTTGGGACCAACCTTTTTCCTTTCTGAGTTCAAATAGTTTTTCTGCGAGTTTCATCATTCTATCCTCCTTTTTCTACCTCTATCCTAACAATTTTTACTTATAATGAGAATACAATCTCCTGTACTATTTGTCAACTAGAGGTTGCACCTTTTGTTGCAGTCTGTCTTGGGGAAATATGGTATACTAGATAGGCAAAATAAGGGAGAAAAAACTATGTACGAATATTTAAAAGGAATCATTACCAAAATCACTGCTAAATACATTGTCCTAGAGGCGAATGGTATCGGTTATATCTTGCATGTAGCCAATCCCTATGCTTACTCAGGTCAGGTTAATCAAGAGACCCAAATTTATGTGCACCAAGTTGTCCGTGAGGACGCTCATCTGCTTTATGGTTTTCGCTCAGAAGATGAGAAGAAGCTCTTTCTTAGTCTGATCTCGGTTTCTGGGATTGGTCCGGTATCAGCTCTTGCTATTATCGCTGCCGATGACAATGCTGGCTTGGTTCAAGCTATTGAAACCAAGAACATCACCTACTTGACTAAGTTCCCTAAAATTGGCAAGAAGACAGCCCAACAGATGGTGCTGGACTTGGAAGGCAAGGTAGTTGTGGCTAGTGATGACCTGCCTGCCAAGGTCGCAGTGCAAACCAGCGCTGAAAACCAAGAACTGGAAGAAGCTATGGAGGCCATGTTGGCACTGGGCTACAAGGCAACCGAGCTCAAGAAAATCAAGAAATTCTTTGAAGGAACGACAGATACAGCTGAAAACTACATCAAGTCTGCCCTTAAGATGTTGGTAAAATAGGAGAAGAGTATGACAAAACGCTGTTCGTGGGTCAAGATGACCAATCCGCTCTACATCGACTACCACGACCAGGAGTGGGGCAAGCCCCTTCATGACGACCGCGCTCTTTTTGAACTGCTCTGTATGGAGACTTATCAGGCTGGTCTGTCTTGGGAAACGGTACTAAACAAACGCCAAGCTTTCCGAGGAGTATTTCACAACTACCAAGCCCAACGTGTCGCAGAGATGGCGGATGGGGAGTTGGAAGCCCTGTTAGATAATCCAGCCATCATCCGAAATCGTGCCAAGCTCTTTGCTACGCGTGCCAACGCCCAAGCATTTCTACAAGTTCAGAAGGTGCATGGTTCTTTTGATACCTACCTCTGGTCTTTTGTCAATGGACAAACCATCATCAATGATGTCCCTGACTATCACCTAGCACCTGCTAAAACAGCCTTGTCTGAAAAATTAGCTAAAGATCTAAAAAAACAAGGTTTCAAGTTCACAGGTCCAGTCGCCGTTTTAGCTTTTCTACAAGCAGCAGGTCTGGTTGACGACCATGAGAATGATTGTGAGTGGAAAAGCGGAAGTTAGTGAGTCCAAGCGTCTAACTATCTGAGAATATAGAAAAAAGCTGAGAAATTCCTCTCAGCTTTTTGATTATATGCTAGTAATTTTTATAGTGCAGTAAGAAATGTCAGTCCACCTAAGACAACGCCGGCTGAGTTTGGAATAATTAGTATCCAATCCTTCTTAGGTTCTTTTGTCCATCCGTAAATAACCCAAATTAAACAAGATACTGCTGCGGATAAAGGCTGGAATGGTTGAGCTTTGTTGCCTTGTAAATTGGCAAAAATTTGTGGGATGTAGGCGATAAATACAATAATCCCGATAAAGGCCCCGATTGAACCGACAATTTGATTTATTTTTTGTTTAGTCATATATACCTCCTTCAAAAAGATATCATAGAAATAAGCAAAATGCAATAAATTCAGACACAAATTGTAACGAAAATCAATACCAAAGCACAAAAATGGAGAAATTGTTTATTTTTTGTTATAGTCAAAGCGAATGACTTGATCCTGTGCATCCACATAAGCGTGAACGCCAAAGGGCACAATGGCTCTTGGAGTTGCGTGGCCGACATTCAGATTATAGACAATCGGGATATTGCTGTCAATAATGTTCATTAGCGCCTCTTTATAGTCGTTATAGAAGGTTTCATCCATAGGTTTCCCGACCAAGAGTCCACTGACGACCTCAAATATCCCAGTTTCTTTCAAAGCCTGCAACATTTTTTTGAAATCATCAGGTTCAGGTTTTTCTTCACTTGTCTCTAACAAGAGGATCTTTCCTTTCCAGTCGGATAAGTCAGGGAAGAGTTTGTACTTTTGGCAGAGAACTGTGCTGTCTGCGTATCGAGAGTTATCAAAGATATCATAGAGAGACTCGATGCAACCACCGAGGATTTCTCCCTCGAACTGGGCATTTCCTTGCAACAAGTCAAAACCTGTATTTACCTGACTGATACGAGCTGTTCCCAGAGCCTTGGGACTAAAATCAGTCCGTTCCTCATACCAAACGTCGCTAGGGCGGATTTCTGAGATTCTTCCTGTCTTGATCACTTCTTTAAAGTAGTGAAAGCTATAGGGCAACATCTCCTTGTCTAATTCACAAATGTCTGCTAGAAAGGATTGTCCATAAAAAGTCTTGATTCCTAGTTTATGCAACATAAGGTGGTTCATAGTGGTATCCGAGAAACCAAGAAAAATCTTTGGTTTGATAACCTTTTGAAGCTGGTCGTTTTCAAAAAGATAAGGTAGCAAGCGATAGGTATCATCCCCACCAATGGCGCATAGGATCATGTCGATGCTATCGTCCGAAAAGGCCTGCATCAAATCCTCTGCACGTGCCTCCGGATGGTCCTTGATAAAGTCTAACCCTTTTAGCGAATGGGGCAAAAAGACAGGATTGAGTCCCAAATCCTTGAGACGTTGGAGACCCAAATCGACTTCGTGTTTGACAAAATCCTCTCCGATAACACCACTAGACAAACTAACAATACCAATAGTAGAAATCATATCTCATCCTCCTAGAAATAGATTGAGCCTATTTTATCACAAAAGATGAGAGAAAACTTTAAGAATGAGATTCAGAAGTGCTATTGAATCTCAAGAAAGCAAGCAAAAAAGCAACCGCCTGTGCAGTTGCTTTTCGTTTTTCTAATCTCTAATCTCACTAGATATGAGTTACTTGGTCAATTCTTGATTATAGGAGAGGGCTAAATCAATCCAGTAAGGAAGTTCTTTTTGGCCTTCGATATCTAGGTCTATATAGCCATGATAAGGTCGCCCTCTCATCAATGTGGTATGAGCTCCTGTTCGGGGTAGAACTTGCTTTTCCATTTCTTTGCCAATTCTCACCATAACCAGCTCGTCCTTTCTGGAACTGACTGTAAGGACCATTTTCCCACGAATCATAAAGGCCAGGCCACCAAACAGTTTCTTTTCTTCTAACTCTTCTTCGAAAATTTGGGGAGGAAGTTTGAGCGCTAGAATTTTTCGAATCTGCTGAGCTAAGGATTGACTATATGCCATAGCTTTTCACTTTTCTTAATAACGTGATGGGCCCGCGCTTGCACTTCGGATGTTGAAACGTTTCTTGAGATAGAAGCGAAGGGCGAGAAGGGCAGCTCCCAGGATAGCCAAAGGCAATGGAGCAAGGACTGGATTGAGGTTGGCTGGTAGGAAGCTTGTTGCAAAGAAGACAACCAACCAAAGGACCATAGAAGCCAGGATAACGAGGATTGATTTCCAGAATGGAGGACGTTGGCTACGGTCTGTGTCTGGTCCATAGTACTGGTAGACAAAGTAGTACATCAAGTAGAAGGCAAGTCCTCCTACAAGTCCAACCAACAAGAGGGTAATCAACCCATAGCCAATAGCCTGATCTGTAGAGAAAAAGGTAGTCAGAGCGCTAACCAATGCAAAGAGACTGGTGATAAAAAGGGCTGAGTCCATAATCATGAGTTTTGGATCGTCATTTTCTTTTGGATGCTCTTTTTCGTATTGCTCCTTGACAGTGAAGCTATGAGCCCAGTGGGTTGGAGCCCCGTAGAGGGAACGTGCAGTCGTTCCTTTGGCTTGCTCTTCAAGGATTTTAGGAATGACTTCCTCAAAGACGGCCTTGATTTCAGCGTCTGTTTTACCATCTTTGATAAATTGTTGGGTAGCGATATGGATAAACTCTTGGTTTTTCTTAGTTAATTTTTGTAAATCAATCTGAGACATAGGGATTCCTCTTAGAACCATTTTTTATGGATGAGATAGAGAGTGAGTGAAACACTCATAGCAAAGGCGATAAAGACGATTAACCAGAAGGCATGAGGCTCACCGTTTAGAGGGATTTCATTATCCTTAAAGTTCATCCCGTAGGCTGAGAAGATCATGGTTGGGACAGACATGACGATGGTCACGAGAGCCAGAGTTTTCATGATGTTGTTCTGGTTGTTGGAAATGATAGAGGCAAAGGTCTCTGTCATAGAGTGAAGGACATTTCCATAGATATCTGCCATCTCGATGGCCTGTTGGGTTTCAATCAGGGTGTCTTCGAGTAGGTCTTCGTCTTCTAGGTATTTCTTGATATTGCTAGTTGCGCTAGTCAATTTCTTAATCACGCGCTCGTTCGTCTTCAGTGAGGCCTTGAAATAGACGATGGTCTTTTCCAATTCCATGAGCTCAATCAGCTCTTCGTTTCGAGTAGATTTGTGAAGTTGACTTTCGATCTGTTCACTCTTACGGTCGATCGAACGAAGGGCCGTAAGGTAAAGTTCGGCGTTGCGGTAGAGAATCTGGAAGATAAAGCGTGAACGCATGAAGGTGTAAAAGTTACGCAGTCTACGGTTGATAAAGACATCGAGAACTGGGAGGGGTTCCAAGCAGGTGGTGATAATGGTTTCCTCTGTGATGATAATCCCCAGCGGAATCGTAACGTAGTAGGTACGATTGTTTCTTTCTTCTGTGATGGGAACGTCCACGATAATCAAAGTGTACTCATCTTCGATGGTAATACGGGACATTTCTTCCGCATCGAGCGGTGCTCGAAGGTCGGCAATGTCAATGTCGAAGGCGTTAGCGATTTCCAACGATTCATTTTGTGTAGGATTGACGAGGTTGATCCAAGTACCCGGTTCAAGCGTGTCGATCTCTTTAAATTCCGTTGTTGTTGAGAGAAAAACTTGTTTCATATCCCCTATCCTTTCCTACTATTCAGTGATTCATTTTTTGCACCGTACTATTATACTATAAAAACAGCTTTTTGGGTAATAGAATTTCACATTTTTTGGTATAATGGAAAGCAATAATGGACTAGAAAGAACAAAGATGCAAGATAAAATTGTGATTCATGGGGCACGTGCCCATAACTTAAAAAATATTGATGTGGAGATTCCGCGAGACAAGCTGGTTGTTGTGACTGGTTTGTCAGGTTCTGGGAAATCCAGTCTGGCCTTTGATACCCTCTATGCGGAGGGGCAAAGGCGCTATGTAGAGAGCCTATCAGCCTATGCTCGACAATTCTTGGGAAATATGGAGAAACCTGATGTGGATGCCATTGATGGTCTCAGCCCAGCTATTTCCATCGACCAGAAAACGACTAGTAAAAACCCTCGTTCGACCGTTGGAACAACGACTGAAATCAATGACTATCTGCGTCTCCTCTACGCACGTGTGGGGACGCCATACTGTATCAACGGGCACGGGGCTATCAAGGCTTCTTCTGTAGAGCAAATTGTGGATAAGATTTTGGAGTTGCCAGAACGCCAACGTCTGCAAATTTTAGCTCCTGTCATTCGTAAGAAAAAAGGGCAACATAAGAGTGTCATTGAAAAGGTTCAGAAAGACGGTTATGTCCGCGTCCGAGTGGATGGGGAAGTTTATGATGTGACCGAAGTTCCAGATCTGTCTAAGAGCAAGCAACACAATATTGATGTCGTAGTTGACCGTATTGTTATCAAGGAGGGCATTCGTAGCCGTCTCTTTGACTCCATTGAGGCTGCCCTTCGTATCGCAGAAGGTTATGTGATTATCGACACTATGGACGATTCTGAGTTGCTCTTTTCTGAGCACTATGCCTGCCCGGTTTGTGGTTTTACCGTACCAGAGCTAGAGCCTCGTCTCTTCTCCTTCAATGCCCCGTTTGGCTCGTGTAGTGAGTGTGACGGTCTGGGCATCAAGCTGGAGGTGGATGTTGACTTGGTGGTTCCTGATACCAGCAAAACCTTGCGTGAGGGAGCCCTGGCACCTTGGAATCCTATCTCATCCAACTACTATCCAAATATGCTGGAACAAGCCATGACAGCCTTTGGAGTGGATATGGATAAGCCCTTTGAGGACTTGTCAGAAGAAGATAAAAACTTGATTCTCTATGGGTCTGATGGCAAGGAATTCCATTTCCACTATGAGAATGAATTTGGCGGTGTGCGCGATATTGACATTCCCTTTGAGGGAGTTGTCAATAATATCAAGCGTCGTTACCATGAGACTAACAGTGATTACACACGCACCCAAATGCGTCTCTACATGAATGAACTAACCTGCGGAACTTGCCATGGCTACCGTCTCAATGACCAGGCCTTGTCTGTCCGTGTGGATGGGGAGCAAGGGCCACATATCGGTGAAATCTCAGACCTGTCTATCGCAGACCACTTGGAGTTGGTGAGTCAGTTGACCTTGTCTGAAAATGAAGCCATCATTGCCCGTCCTATTCTCAAGGAAATCAAGGATCGCTTGACCTTCCTCAATAATGTGGGACTCAACTATCTGACTCTGTCGCGTTCGGCAGGAACCCTTTCAGGTGGGGAGAGTCAGCGTATTCGCTTGGCGACTCAGATTGGGTCTAACCTATCAGGTGTCCTCTATATTCTGGATGAGCCGTCAATTGGTCTTCACCAGAGGGATAATGACCGCCTGATTGCCAGTCTGAAAAAGATGCGTGATCTGGGCAATACCCTCATCGTGGTAGAACATGACGAAGATACTATGCGTGAGGCGGATTATCTGATTGATGTTGGTCCCGGTGCTGGTGTTTTTGGTGGGGAGATTGTCGCTGCAGGTACGCCTAAGCAGGTGGCCCGCAACAGCAAGTCTATCACAGGCCAGTATTTGTCAGGGAAACGTGCCATTCCAGTGCCAGCAGAGCGCCGTGCCGGAAATGGTCGCTTTATCGAAGTGACGGGAGCGCGTGAGAACAACTTGCAAAATATCACTGCTCGCTTCCCATTGGGAAAATTCATCGCAGTGACAGGGGTGTCAGGTTCAGGGAAGTCGACCTTGATTAACAGCATCCTCAAAAAAGCTATTGCCCAGAAGCTCAACCGCAATTCAGACAAGCCTGGTAAATTCAAAACCATCACAGGGATTGAGCATGTAGACCGCTTGATTGACATTGACCAGAGCCCTATCGGACGGACGCCGAGGTCCAACCCAGCTACCTATACGGGAGTTTTTGACGATATACGAGACCTCTTTGCTCAGACAAACGAAGCTAAGATTCGAGGCTACAAGAAGGGCCGTTTCAGTTTCAACGTCAAGGGCGGTCGTTGCGAAGCCTGCTCAGGTGACGGGATTATCAAGATCGAGATGCACTTCTTGCCAGATGTTTACGTGGCTTGTGAAGTCTGCCACGGGACTCGCTACAACAGTGAAACCCTAGAAGTCCACTATAAGGAAAAAAATATCTCGCAGGTCTTGGACATGACCGTCAACGATGCGGTGGAATTCTTCCAACACATTCCTAAGATTCAACGCAAACTTCAGACCATCAAGGATGTGGGACTGGGCTATGTAACGCTAGGGCAACCGGCTACCACCCTTTCTGGAGGAGAAGCTCAGCGTATGAAGTTGGCTAGTGAACTCCACAAACGCTCGACAGGGAAATCCTTCTATATTCTGGATGAGCCGACGACAGGGCTTCATACCGAGGATATCGCTCGCTTGCTCAAGGTTTTAGCTCGCTTTGTCGACGATGGCAATACAGTCCTCGTCATCGAGCACAATCTAGATGTCATCAAGACGGCAGACCATATCATCGATTTGGGACCTGAGGGCGGTGTCGGTGGTGGAACCATCATCGCAACAGGAACTCCAGAAGAAGTAGCGGCCAATGAAGCCAGCTACACAGGACACTATTTGAAAGGAAAGTTACATCATGAATAAACGTGTGCAAGCATTTCTCGCTAAAATGCAAGAAAAAGAACTAGATGGTATCATCATCAACAACCTTAAAAACGTCTATTATTTGACTGGTTTTTGGGGTTCAAATGGAACAGTCTTTATCAGCCGTGACCGTCAGGTTTTGGTGACAGACTCTCGCTATATCATTGCAGCTAAGCAAGAAGTGACAGGTTTTGAGATTGTGGCTGACCGCGATGAATTGGCTGTTATTGCAGGCATTGTTAAGGATATGGGCTTGTCTCGCGTCGGTTTTGAAGACGAGATTTCGGTCTCTTATTACCACCGTATGCAGGCAGCTTTTGCAGGAATCGACTTGCTTCCGCAAACTCAGTTTGTTGAGGCACTTCGTATGATTAAAGATGAGAAAGAGATTGCGACTATTCGTAAGGCATGTTCTATCTCAGACCAAGCTTTCCGTGATGCACTTGACTTTATCAAACCAGGAAAAACTGAGATCGAAATTGCCAACTTCCTTGATTTCCGCATGCGTGAGCTAGGAGCGGCAGGCTTGTCTTTTGATACCATTCTAGCAAGTGGCATCAACTCTTCTAAGCCCCACGCCCACCCAATGCACAAGCCAGTAGAGTTTGGCGAAGCCATTACCATGGACTTCGGCTGTCTCTATGACCACTATGTCAGTGATATGACACGGACCATCTATCTAGGGCATGTCAGTGATGAGCAGGCAGAGATTTACAATACTGTTCTGAAAGCCAATCAAGCCTTGATTGACCAAGCCAAGGCAGGTCTAGGTTTCCGTGATTTTGACAAAATCCCTCGTGATATTATCATCGAGGCAGGCTATGGCGACTACTTTACCCACGGTATTGGACACGGTATCGGACTGGATATTCACGAAGAACCTTACTTTAGCCAAACTTCCAAAGAAGTCATTAAATCCGGTATGGTCTTGACTGATGAACCAGGTATTTATATTGAAGGAAAATACGGCGTTCGTATTGAAGATGATATCTTAATTACAGATAACGGTTGCGAATTGTTGACTCTAGCACCGAAGGAATTAATTGTTATTTAAGAAAATTAAGATAAATCATTGACTTTTATATTTTAAAGGTTTATACTGATAGACGAAAACGGTAGGTGAGGCTACCATAGGGATACGGATGACTACCGCAAAGCAGTGGAGACACTACTCGTTGGTCAACAGTCCTGGTCGCGAAGGCCAAGACTAAGCTCATTACATCGCCCTATGGAGTTAAAGCTTGAACGAAAAAACAGATAATTAGTTTTTTAATCCTGCCATTTTTATGGTAGGTTTTTCTGTTGTTTTAGAACAAGGAAAGGAGACAAACGATGCAAATTGACGATCATCCAGAACCGCACATACACAGCCAATCGCTGATTTGTGTCGTTCTGCCCTTATAAAGTGATTGGTCTCTGTGTATGAAACACATCATTCATACAGATAGGAGAAACCAATGAAAACTACAAAAGAAAGATTAGCAGCAGCTATTCATACACCTTTAAAAGAAACTCTATCTTTTTATAAGACAAGTCTAATAGGCTTGACTGAGGAGCAGGTGGAGAAAAATCGTGACCTATACGGCGAAAATACCATCACCAAGGGTCAAGAAGACAGTATCCTCAAAAAGATTTACGAATCTATTATCAATCCATTTACAATCATACTGCTAGTCATCGCTATGATTTCCATGGTGACCAATGTCTGGCTGGCGAAGCCTGGACAAGAAGATCCGACGACCTCTATCATCATCGTCGTTCTCGTTCTAATCTCTGGTGGCATACGCTTTGTCCAAGAACTGCGGAGTGACAAGGCTGCGACCAATCTATCAAAAATGATTGTGAACACTGCCACAGTTATTCGCGAAGGCCAGAGTTTAGAGGTCGCAATTGAAGATTTGGTCGTTGGAGATATAGTCAAATTAAGTGCTGGGGACATGATTCCAGCAGACCTCCTTTTGATTGAATCACGTGATTTCTTTGTCCAACAGTCTGGTTTGACAGGTGAAAGTGACTCGGTTGAAAAACTAGCCTTGTCAAAAATGAGTCAGTCAAACTTCGATAGTCTGCTAGAAGCAGAAGCGCTCGCCTTTATGGGAACCAACGTGATATCAGGAAGTGCCAAGGCTTTGATTCTAGCGGTCGGTGATGATACCATGATGGGAGAAATCGAGCAGACCCTCAATACCTATGACGAACCGACCTCTTTTGAACGGGAGATGAACAGCATCTCTTGGCTCTTGATCCGTTTGATGTTGGTCATGGTTCCCATCGTGTTTCTCTCCAATGGCTTGACAGACGGCGACTGGCTGGAAGCAGGTGTGTTTGCACTGAGTGTTGGTGTTGGATTGACACCTGAGATGCTTCCTATGATCATCACGGCCAGTTTAGCAAAAGGTTCCATTATCATGGCCAAGGAAAAAGTCGTCATCAAAAAACTCAATGCCATACAAGACCTAGGTGCTATTGATATCCTGTGTACGGATAAAACCGGAACCCTTACCCAAGACGAAATTGTCCTGGAATATCCTTTGGATATACATGGAGATTTGGATTTATCTGTGTTGAGACGGGCCTATCTCAATTCCTATTTTCAAACCGGTTTGAAAAACTTGATGGACCGTGCCATTATCAGTAGAACTGAAAAAGAAGCTAAAGAACACGCTATTCTACAAAATTTGGATACTAGCTTCCAAAAAATAGATGAATTACCCTTTGATTTTGAACGCAGACGGATGAGTGTCATCGTCAAGGATGAGAACGAAGTTGTTAGTTTGGTAACCAAGGGTGCCCTAGAGGAAATGCTTGCGATTTCAACCCATGTGGAATATCAAGGTCAGATTAGCCCTCTGACGGATGATATCCGAGTGGAAATCTTAAAAGAAGTAGACCAACTCAATCAGCAAGGCTTGCGAGTCTTGGGAGTTGCCTATAAAACAGGCCTAAAAGAAGGTTTTGCTTACTCCGTTGAAGATGAAAAAGAGATGATTCTAACAGGATATCTTGCCTTTCTAGATCCACCAAAACCATCAGCAGCGCCTGCTATCCAAGCTTTGTTAGAACACGGTGTTCAAACAAAGATCTTGACGGGGGACAATGAGAAGGTAACCCAAGCAGTTTGCGAAAAAGTTGGTCTAGACGTTGATCAAATCTTGTTGGGTTCTGATATTGACAAAATGACGGACGAAGAATTGGCCCAAGCAGTTGAGAAAGTGACCGTCTTTGCCAAACTCTCTCCGGATCAAAAAGCACGAATCATTTTACAAATCAAATCGAATGGACATTGTGTCGGCTATATGGGAGATGGGATCAATGATGCCCCTTCTATGAAAGTGGCAGATGTGGGGATTTCTGTTGATACAGCAGTAGATATTGCCAAAGAAACGGCTGATGTCATTTTGTTAGATAAGGATTTGATGGTGCTTGAAAAAGGGCTGGTTGAAGGACGCAAAGTCTATGCTAATATGACCAAATATATCAAGATGACGGTCAGCTCTAATTTCGGGAACATTTTCTCTCTGCTAGTGTCTGGTATCTTTTTACCTTTCCTTCCTATGGCTCCGATTCACTTGATTGTGTTGAACCTCGTCTACGACCTTTCTTGCATTGCCTTGCCATTTGATAATGTGGATGAAGACTTTTTGAAACATCCTCATAAGTGGGAAGCTAAGTCTATTACTCGCTTTATGATTTGGATGGGTCCGATTTCTTCTGCCTTTGATATTTTGACCTTTATCTTACTCTATTTTGTCATTGTCCCAATGGCGACAGGTCAAGCCTATGCTCACGGAGCAGAGTCTGCAACGGGCTTTATTATTTTGTTCCAGACAGGTTGGTTCATTGAATCCATGTGGTCCCAAACCATGGTTATCCATATGCTCCGTTCAGCAAAACTTCCTTTCTTACAAAGTCGTCCATCATGGTTTGTTCTTGGAACAACCTTGCTAGCAGCTAGTTTTGTGACCTTCCTTCCCTACTCTTCAATTGCTAGCCTGCTTCATTTAACCCCTTTGGAACCAATTTATTTCCTCTTTTTGCTTTTGATTATTGTTCTCTATATGATAAGTGTTACAGTTGTGAAACGATTGTATATCAAAAAATTTAAAAGTTGGTTATAAATTGATTTTGTCAAGAAAAAAGTACGAAAATCGCGAAAAAAGTTAATTTTTTTTTAAAAATAGGTCGCAAGTCGGATGTTTTTTATGGTATAATAGACTAAACTGATAGTAACATGTAGCGAAAGGGGTAGGTACATGATCAAAATTTATACAGTCTCAAGTTGTACTAGCTGTAAAAAAGCGAAAACCTGGCTCAATGCCCACCAGTTAAGTTATAAAGAACAAAATCTCGGTAAAGAAGGAATTACAAGGGAAGAGTTATTAGATATTCTCACGAAAACCGATAATGGCATTGCCAGTATCGTTTCGTCAAAAAACCGCTACGCTAAGGCACTTGGAGTTGACATCGAGGATTTGAGTGTCAATGAAGTGCTCAACTTAATCATGGAAACACCACGGATCTTAAAGAGTCCGATTCTCGTTGACGAGAAGCGCCTACAAGTAGGCTATAAAGAAGATGATATCCGTGCCTTCTTGCCACGCTCTGTCCGTAATGTAGAAAATGCAGAAGCACGTCTACGTGCAGCTCTATAAAACATCAAGGCTGGGAGTGACTCCTGGCCTTGTTTGCTCTTTTGTTTTAAAATCATGTGAGGAATTATGAAAAAGTTACTAATTGCTAGTTTTGCTCTCCTCTTTTTGCTTGCGGGATGTGGGCAAAAAAAGGAAACTCCTGCTGCTTCCACAACAGCATCTGAACCTCTCCAATCCAACCTTCCCGTTTTGGACAATGCCGAAAAGAATACGGTTGTCACCAAGACCTTGCTGATGCCGAAGTCAGAAAATGGAACGCAGCAGATTCAAACCATTACCTATAAAGGTAATCAGTTTTTGACCTTGACCATCCAGCAAAAACGACCTGTCGGGGATGAACTCAAGACCTTTATCTCTGAAAATGGCCTAGAGGAGACGCAAAAAGCGCTTCTAGAAGCGGAAGAAAAGGATGAGACCATCCAAGAGGCACGCAAACTAGCAGGATTCAAACTGGAAACAAAGCTACTCAGCGAGACAGAAATCCAGACTACAACGACTTATGATTTTCAAGTTTTGGATGTCAAAAAGGCATCTCAACTAGAATATTTAAAAAATATTGGTCTTGAAAATCTCTTAAAAAACGAACCTAGCCAGTATATTGCTGACAGAGTGGCAAATGGTGCGGTAGAACAGTAAGAAAATCCAAATAAACAAACTGATTTATTTGTAGAACGTAAGGAAATATGCTATAATAGTACTATTCTAAGGAAAGAGGGTGTTAGAATGGGATTTACTGAAGAAACTGTACGGTTTAAATTGGATGATTCCAATAAGAAAGAAATTAGCGAAACATTGACAGATGTTTATGCTTCTTTGAATGACAAGGGCTACAATCCGATTAACCAGATCGTCGGTTATGTATTGAGTGGAGACCCTGCCTACGTTCCTCGTTATAACAATGCACGAAATCAAATCCGTAAGTATGAGCGTGATGAAATTGTTGAAGAATTGGTACGCTACTACCTTAAAGGACAAGGAGTCGATCTATAATCTATGAGAATTATGGGATTGGACGTCGGTTCAAAAACAGTAGGGGTGGCGATTAGCGATCCCCTAGGCTTCACCGCTCAGGGACTTGAAATCATCCAGATTAATGAGGACCAGGGCCAGTTTGGTTTTGACCGCATCAAGGAATTGGTTGACAGCTATAAGGTAGAACACTTTGTAGTAGGTTTGCCAAAGAACATGAACAATACCAGCGGACCGCGAGTAGAAGCCAGTCAAGCCTATGGTGCCAAGCTAGAAGAACTCTTTGGTTTGCCAGTAGACTATCAGGATGAGCGTTTGACAACGGTCGCTGCGGAACGTATGTTGATTGAACAAGCAGATATCAGCCGTAACAAACGCAAGAAAGTTATTGATAAGTTGGCTGCTCAGCTGATTTTGCAAAATTATTTAGATAGAAAATTTTAAGACAGAGGAGAAACTATGTCACACGATCACAACCATGACCACGAAGAACGTGAATTGATTACACTAGTAGATGAGCAAGGAAATGAAACCTTGTTTGAAATTCTTTTGACCATCGATGGGAAAGAAGAATTTGGTAAAAACTATGTTCTTCTAGTGCCAGTTAACGCAGAAGAAGATGAAAACGGTGAAGTTGAAATTCAAGCTTACTCATTCATCGAAAATGAAGACGGAACAGAAGGCGAATTGCAACCAATCCCAGAAGACTCAGAAGACGAATGGAACATGATTGAAGAAGTCTTCAACAGCTTTATGGAGGAGTAAAAATATCCGGGGGATATTTTTACCCCAGTTCCTTTAAATAAGAGAGAACTGGTATGTCTGGGAGACTGTATCAGCCCAACTCCTAAAAATTGGAAGAGTTGGAATATCCAGTGGACGTCTTTAGCCCACGTTGAAATTCATAGTAGCTAGTGATTAGCTAACCAGGTAAGAGGTCGGGATTTTAGTCCCGACCTCGTTTTTTATTTGTAATCATACTTTGATGCTGTAGTTGATTGGACTTTTGTTAAGGAGACATGTATGTTTGAAGTAGAAGAATGGCTGCATAGTCGGATTGGTTTAAACTTTAGATCTGGACTTGGACGAATGCAGCGAGCAGTGGATTTGCTGGGGAATCCAGAGAGGACTTATCCTATTATCCACGTAACAGGGACTAACGGTAAAGGGTCAACTATTGCCTTCATGAGGGAGTTATTTGTTGCTCATGGTAAAAAAGTTGGTATTTTTACCTCTCCTCATATCGTCAGTATCCATGATCGAATCTGTATTAATGGGCAACCAATCGCAGAGGAAGACTTTGTCCGTATAGCTAACCAAGTCAAAGAGATGGAGAAAATTCTCTTAGAAACACAGGATCAATTGTCTTTCTTTGAGTTGTTGACCCTGGTTGCCTTGCTTTACTTTAAAGAGCAGGGAGTGGATCTAGTCCTGCTAGAAGTGGGGATTGGTGGTTTGCTTGACACGACTAATGTCGTAACAGGAGAGATTGCAGTTATTACTTCCATTGGGCTAGATCATCAGGAGACCTTGGGCGATAGTCTAGAGGAAATAGCCGAGCAGAAAGCTGGTATTTTCAAGGCTGGCAAGAAGGCGGTCATTGCCAAGCTTACTCCAGAAGCTAGGAACGTTTGTCAAAAAAAAGCAAGAGAGTTAGCTGTTGAACTTTATCAAGCTGGGCGAGACTTCACCTTGAAAGCTAGAAATTTCTCAAGCAGCCTAGCAAGCTTTTCCCAGCTTGAAATTGGTTTGGAAGGTGCTTATCAGCAAGAAAATGCCGCCTTGGCTTTGGAAACTTTTCTTTTGTTTATGGCGTCAAGAGGTGAAAGGGTCGAAGAAGTGCTTGTCAGACGGGCCTTGCAAGAGACCCACTGGGCAGGTCGATTGGAACGGATTCGTCCGCAAATCTACTTAGATGGGGCTCACAATCTGCCAGCCTTGACTCGTCTGGTCGAGTTTATCCAGGGGAAAATCCAGCAAGGCTATCAGGTCCGCATCCTTTTTGGTGCTCTTAAACGCAAGGATTATCAGGGGATGCTAGGCTATCTATCTGAGCAGTTGTCTCAGGTGGAACTTAAGGTAACAGGCTTTGACTACCAAGGCTCTCTGGATGAAAAGGATGTGGTAGGTTATGATTTGATTCCTTCCTATGGCGACTTTATCAGAGAATTTGAAGATAAGGCCAATGGCCAGGACTTGCTTTTCGTGACGGGATCCCTCTACTTTATCTCGGAAGTCCGAGCAAGTTTGGTAGGAAGCGACGAGATTAGTTGACCTTATAGGTTTATGTTGCTATACTGTAGGTAGGAGGTATATCTGGAAACGATTCCAGCAAAACATTGGCACAAAAGAAAGGAAATCGCTATGAAAACGAAAACATTCACACTTTCTATTGCTTCCCTAGCAATTCTTAGTCTTTTAGCAGCTTGTGGACCTAAGGCACAAGCCCCTACCCAGCAATCTGCTCAGCAATCATCTACTCAACAAGAATCATCTTCTAGCGCTGCTACAAGTGCTAGTCAACCACAAGCCTCTGCAAGCCAGGATGCCCCAGTAGCTCAACCTACGAATATCGATGGTACCTATACTGGAAAAGATGAGAATGACCAAATCACTCTTGTTGTAACAGGTAAAACTGGTACATGGACTGAGGTCGAGCCAGATGGAGATAAGGAAATCAAGCGAGTCAGCTTTGAGCCAGAAAATCAACGTGTCATTATCGGGGATGATGTCAAAATTTACACGGTTAATGGTAATCAATTGATTATCGACGATATGGACCGAGAGGCATCTGACCGAGTGGTCTTAACAAAATAGGATCTCAAATCTAAATAGAAATTTGGAATTAAGGTTTCAGCTTTACCTTCTACAACTTCAATAGCGACTGTCATAGGATTTGTGCGATATTGAAAAATATAAATAATATTGGAAAGAACTATCATTTTGGTAGTTCTTTTTAAGCCTCTTAATACCCTAGTTAAAAATATAAAAAGGGATAGCACGTCATATAGTGAAGAAGTAGTTTAAGAATCTTGCAGATCTTGGAGTAGTTTGCATAGAAAAAGGTAAAAGGTTGCCATCTACCCCTGAACTGAGGTATACTAGTAGAAACAGTAGTTTATTAAGCAGTTAAGGAGAATGTTAGAAAAGGAAGGGGATTTATGACAGCTAGAAAAATGCAGCTACTCATGTCCAAATATGGTTTCAGTATTACCATCATGTTGGCAGAGTTGTTTATCGTCTTTGGTTTATTTCTCTATCTAGGGCAAATGGCTCCAATTGTCTGGATTATCCTAGTCATTTTAGTGAGTTTAGCGACCATTGTATCGATTGTCAATCGCTCTATGAATCCTGAAAGTAAGGTAACATGGCTGTTAGTAGCCTTTGTGCCAGTGTTTGGGCCCTTGCTCTATATCATGTTTGGAGAACGTCGTTTATCTAAAAAGGAAATGAAGCAGCTAAAGCAGCTCCAATCAATGGTTGACAGAGAGGACAATAGCAGAGCTCTCCGTTTGGAGTTAAAGGAACAAGACAAATCAGCTTACGGCGTTATCAAATCACTCCTCAGTATGGACACGAATGCTGATGTCTATGATCGAACGGATACACAATTTTTTGCATCTGGGGAAAGTATGTGGCATCAGATGCTAGAGGATCTCAAGAAAGCTGAGAAGTTTATCTTTCTCGAATACTATATCATCGAAGAAGGTTTGATGTGGAATAGTATTTTGGAGATTTTGGAAGAAAAGGCCGCTCAAGGAGTAGAGGTGAAGCTTCTCTATGATGATATTGGTTGTATGGCAACCTTACCTGGAGATTACACCATCCAGCTTCGTGGTCGAGGGATTGAAGCCCACAAATTTAACAAGGTTATTCCACGTTTGACCGTTGCTTATAACAACCGTGATCACCGTAAAATCATGATTATCGATGGGCAAATTACCTATACAGGTGGTGTCAATCTGGCCGATGAGTATATCAACCATATCGAACGCTTTGGTTATTGGAAGGATAGTGGTATTCGTCTGGATGGACCAGCAGTTAAGGCTTTTACCAGACTTTTTTTATCTGCCTGGTATATTAACCGTGGAGAGATTAGTGACTTTGACCAATACCATCTCGAAAATCAGCCCAAAGATGGGATGGGTCTCTGTATTCCCTATAGTAGTGGACCAAAACCCATCTACAGAGCTCAAGTTGGAAAAACGGTCTACCAAAATCTTATAAATCAAGCTACAGATTACGTCTACATCACGACTCCCTATCTGATTGCGGACTACGATCTAACTGAAAGTATCAAAAATGCAGCTCTGAGAGGGGTAGATGTGCGAATTGTGACGCCGTGTATCCCAGATAAGAAGGTTATTCAGTTAGTTACTCGAGGAGCCTATCCAGACTTGTTATCTGCAGGGGTTCGTATTTATGAGTACAGTCCGGGATTCCTTCATAGCAAGCAAATGCTTGTCGATGGAGAGGCAGCTACTGTGGGGACCATCAATTTTGACTATCGGAGCTTGCTTCACCACTATGAAAATGCCGTCTTACTTTATAGAACGCAGTCTATCATCGATATTGAAAGGGACTTCGAAGAGATTTTTAAAGTTTCTCAAGAAATTTATCCCCACACCATCAAAACCAGCTGGTATCAAAGCCTCATCAAGGAAATTGTCCAGTTGTTTGCACCTATGCTCTAACTATCCATCAAGATCTAGCCCAAGGCTGGATCTTATTTTTGTCTTCTTACGAATAGATAAGTAAAGGAGAAAACCATGCTTAATCTAGAAGATGATGATTTTATCAGAGAGTATAGTAATAGTCGATTTCATCGTTTTCGTGAAATCGAACGCTTTGCGTTATTGGATAAGAAATTTAGCAAATATCAATCCCAAGCTGACATTCCTGTAAGATTTTGATATACTAAAACAGATAAACTTAGAGGAGAAATTGAATGAACGTATACGGGAAAATAGATGAGAAACAAGAAGAATCTCATTACCAAGACTGGTCAGTGCCAGAGAAACGAGAAGGAGCTCCCATTCCCTTTTTTAGTATTTTACTTTGGAGTTTAGTGGCCACAGCCATTTCGGTTGTCCTGCCTATTATTTTTGGTGTAGTCAGTCCGCAACAAAGTCAGGATCTTTATACCGGTTGGGCCTTGCATCAAAATGGTCAAATGTATACAGATTACTTTGGGACGGAGGGATTGCTCTATTATGTGCTAACCTACCTTTTTCAAGGCAGTATTCTGATTGCTTTGGTTGAGTGGTTGGCTTTGTTTGGAGCAGGTGTTTTTCTTTTTAAGGCTGTGGATACTCTTGCCGGCCAAGAAAAGGAAGCGGAGCGAGTTGTCTTTATTTTATACTTGCTTGTAGCGGGCCTCGCTTTTGGTGGTGGCTATGCTCTCTTGCTAGCCCTGCCTTTCCTATTTTATTCATTGAGTATCGTTACAAATTATCTCGCTTTTCCAAAGGATGACAAAGGATTTGTACGAGTGGGGATGAGCCTTGCTCTCGCTTTCTTCCTTGCGCCAATCCCAACAGCCTTGTTTGCGGCTGTACTGGCCTTGGGGGTTATTGGCTTTAATCTAGGCAAAGGTCACTTTGTTCATGGTCTATATCAGTTCTTTGCGTCAGCCCTAGGATTTTCACTCTTATTCTATCCTTTAGGCTACTATACAGTGTGGACAGGTAGTTTTGGGGATGCCATTAGTCAGACCTTGTATCCGGTAAATACTCTTAGCCTCTTTTCAAATTCGCATTTGCTTGAAAATGCAGCCTTCTATGGCTTGCTTGCTATTGGATTAGGTTCCCTTGGCTTGCTCTTTGCAGGCTTGTTCCAGTCAAAACCAGCCAAGCAATATGCCCTCTCAATTGCTGCTAGCTTGGGATTGTTGATTTCTTTGGGAATCTTGATTCTCTCCAAAGAACCTATCAACGGTACTCGTCTTGTGGTGCTAATTCCTTTCTTGGTCTTGCTCCTTCTGACAGGAATCAAGGAAGATGTTTCGGAGGGAGGGAGTCGTCGTAGAAGAATACGTGAGAAACAAACTTCTTTCCTTAAAGGAAATTTCTATCTACCACTGATTGCTCTTGCCTACCTCATTGTTCTTCCTATCGTGAGTCGCTACCTTTCGCACCCAGCGACTTATCAGGAGAGAGACCGTCTTGCTAGCGTGGTCAAACAACAAACGAGTTCTGAGGATCGTGTCTATGCTTGGGATGATCGTCCTGATTTCTACCGTGCAAGTGAACGCTTAGCGCCGACTTCTCTATCAACTCCAACACTCTATACTGCAAGCGATGAAAATAAAACCAAACTGATGAATGACCTGAAAGAGAATCAGCCGAAGATGATTGTGGTCAATCAAAAAGTTGCCTTGTGGTCAGATGTAGAGAGCTGGCTCAGTGAAAACTATGAGCTTGTTCAGACAGATACTAGCGAGTTCAAACTTTATAAATCAAAATAACAAAAAATCAATATCTTGTGGAATTTTAAAAATTTTAGGATTTTTAACACAAGATATTGATTTTTATTTTTAGAGTGGTATAATACTGAATATAAACAATTCAACAATATTTTAGAAAAGAGCATGGATATGATTGTATTAGAAGAAAAGCTTGCAACCGTTCCCACCTTGTTCGTTGAAAAACGAGATGGCAGACGTGTGGTGTTTGATGTAGACAAGATTGACAAGGCTCTCCACAAGGCGGCGGAAAAAGTTATGGACCTTACGCCTCTAGTAGAAAAACGCCTAAATGGTCTAGTTGAAAGAATCGTGACTGAAATTCACAGCCGCTTCCCTCAAGGTGTCAAGATTTACGAAATTCAAAATGTCGTAGAGCACGAACTCCTTGAAGCTAAAGAATATGCGCTGGCTGAGGAGTATATCACTTATCGGACACAAAGGGATTTTGAGCGCTCAAAAGCGACAGATATCAACTTTAGTATCCATAAACTTCTCAATAAAGATCAAGCAGTTGTTAATGAAAATGCTAATAAAGACAGCGATGTCTTCAACACCCAACGTGATTTGACAGCAGGGATTGTTGGGAAATCAATCGGGCTACAAATGCTTCCTAAGCACGTAGCTAATGCTCACCAAAAAGGGGATATCCACTATCATGACTTGGACTACAGCCCCTACACTCCTATGACCAACTGCTGTTTGATTGATTTTAAAGGCATGCTGGAAAATGGTTTTAAGATTGGCAATGCAGAGGTAGAGAGTCCCAAGTCTATCCAGACTGCGACAGCTCAAATTTCACAAATCATCGCCAACGTTGCTTCTAGCCAGTACGGGGGTTGCTCAGCTGACCGTATTGATGAAGTCTTGGCTCCGTATGCGGAGAAGAATTACCAAAAACACCTCAAGGATGCGGAAGAGTGGGTCTTGTCCGAAAAACGGGAAGATTACGCTTGGAAAAAAACCCAAAAAGACATCTACGATGCCATGCAATCTCTTGAGTATGAAATCAACACCCTCTTCACTTCAAATGGACAAACACCTTTTACTTCACTAGGTTTTGGTCTAGGAACTAGTCGTTTTGAGCGGGAAATTCAAAAAGCTATCTTGACCATTCGTATCAAGGGGCTTGGTTCAGAACACCGTACAGCTATCTTCCCTAAACTCATCTTTACGCTGAAAAGAGGCCATAACTTAGAGGAGGGGTCACCTAACTACGACATCAAACAGTTGGCCCTCGAGTGTGCAACCAAGCGGATGTACCCAGATGTCTTATCCTATGATAAGATTATCGAACTGACAGGTTCTTTCAAGGTTCCTATGGGATGCCGTTCTTTCCTCCAAGGCTGGAAAGATGAAAATGGTGTCGAGGTCAATTCAGGTCGGATGAATCTAGGTGTTGTGACAGTCAATCTGCCTCGTATCGCCCTCGAGTCTGAAGGAGATCTGAATAAGTTTTGGGAAATCTTCAACGAACGTATGAACATCGCAGAAGATGCTCTGGTTTACCGTGTGGAAAGAACCAAGGAAGCAACACCAGCGAATGCCCCTATCCTCTATCAGTATGGAGCCTTTGGTCGCCGTCTCGGAAAAGAAGAAAGTGTTGACCAACTCTTTAAGAATCGCCGTGCGACAGTTTCGCTGGGCTACATCGGTTTGTACGAAGTGGCTACAGTCTTCTTTGGAAATAGCTGGGAAAGCAATCCTGAGGCTAAGGAATTCACATTGGATATCATTCACGATATGAAACGTCGTGTGGAAGAGTGGTCTGACCAATATGGTTACCATTTCTCTATCTACTCCACACCGTCTGAAAGTCTGACAGACCGCTTCTGTCGCTTGGATACAGAGAAGTTCGGCTCTATTCCTGACATTACGGACAAGGAATACTACACCAACTCTTTCCACTACGATGTCCGTAAAAATCCAACACCGTTTGAAAAATTAGACTTTGAGAAAGTTTATCCAGAAGCAGGTGCGTCAGGTGGTTTTATCCATTATTGTGAGTATCCAGTTCTTCAACAAAATCCTAAAGCCTTGGAAGCTGTTTGGGACTATGCCTATGACCGTGTCGGCTATCTAGGAACCAATACTCCGATTGATCGTTGCTACAAGTGTGACTTTGAAGGGGATTTTGAACCCACTGAGCGAGGATTTGCTTGTCCCAACTGTGGCAATAGCGACCCTAAAACGGTAGATGTGGTCAAACGTACGTGTGGGTATCTGGGAAATCCTCAAGCGCGTCCAATGGTTAACGGACGTCACAAGGAAATCGCTGCGCGTGTCAAACACATGAACGGCTCAACTATTAAAACAGCCGGACATGAAGTAATAAATTAGAAGGAAACGCAATGGGGAAATACCAATTAGATGATAAGGGACGTGCCCAAGTAACCCGTTATCATGAAAAACATTCGAAAGGTGGAGTAGGAAAAAAAGAACGCTTGCTTAACCTCAGAGAACAGTTTTTAAACAAGAACAAGAAAAAATAAAAGTGAGAGTTGCCTCTCACTTTTCTCTTAATTGGAGGTAAAAATGATACTACGCAGACCAACATTGGCAGATAAAGAAACAGTTTTAGAGATGATGGCAGAGTTTGAACAGACTCAATCAGCCCACGATGGTGGGTTTTGGAACGCCAACAATTTTGTTTATGAAGAGTGGCTAAAAGAAAATCTTCAAGCGGAAGCGGGACTCAATATTCCTGAAAACTGGGTTCCTGCTATCCAGCTGGTTAGTTTTGACGTAGCAGGCCAGGCTCTTGGCTTTCTCAACCTTCGTCTCCGATTAAATGACTACTTACTAGAAAATGGGGGCCATATTGGCTACTCCATTCGTCCATCTGAAAGAGGTAAGGGTTATGCCAAAGAATCCCTCCGACAAGGTCTACAAGTTGCTAAGGGAAAGAATATTAAACGAGTTTTAGTGACTTGTAGCACAGAAAATCCAGCAAGCCGAGCTGTTATCTTAGCTAATGGTGGGGCGTTGGAGGATGTTCGAAACGGAACGGAGCGCTACTGGATTGATGTCGATTAAGGAGGAAGCATGGAGCTAAGACGACCAACTTTGGAAGATAAAGAAGCTATATTAGAGATGATTGCGGAGTTCGATGCAGCAAAATCCTATATGCACGGTGGCATGGGCTCCGCTTGGAAGCGAGCAAAGGATTATGAGGATTGTTTAAAGATTGTAGAGCAGCAAGAGGATGCTGCCAACCTGCCAGTAGGCTGGGTTCCTGCAATCAAATTTTTATCCTTTGATGAGACTGGCTTGCCTTTGGGATTTTTAGCCCTGCGCTTGTCCTTGAATGACAAATTATTTGTGGAAGGCGGTCATATTGGCTATTCTATCCGTCCCAGTCAACGAGGCAAAGGATATGGGAAGGAGCAGTTGAGATTAGGACTAGCAGAGGCTCGAAAGCAAGGATTGGAACGAGTGCTGATTACCTGCGATGCTGCCAACGAAGCCAGCCGCCGCACGATTCTCTCCGCTGGCGGTGTTTACGAAAATACAATCGATAGAAGTCAGCGCTATTGGATAGACTTGGAGCAGAAGGATGACATGGAATACACCAAAACCAGGTGAATGGAAAAGCGAGGAGCTTAGTAAAGGGCGAATCATTGACTACAAGGCATTTAACTTTGTAGATGGAGAAGGTGTGCGCAACTCTCTTTATGTATCAGGTTGCATGTTTCACTGCGAGGGGTGCTATAATGTTGCGACTTGGTCTTTCAACGCAGGCATTCCCTATACGGCAGAATTAGAAGAACAAATCATGGAAGACCTTGCCCAGCCTTATGTTCAAGGTTTGACCTTGCTAGGAGGAGAACCATTTCTCAATACAGGTATCCTCTTACCTCTCGTTAAGCGCATTCGAAAGGAACTGCCAGACAAAGACATCTGGTCCTGGACGGGCTATACTTGGGAAGAAATGATGCTGGAAACTCCAGACAAACTGGAACTATTGTCGCTGATTGACATCCTTGTCGATGGTCGATATGACAAAAGCAAGCGCAATCTCATGCTACAGTTTCGAGGTTCCTCTAATCAACGAATTATCGATGTGCAAAAATCCCTCAAAAGTGGGCAAGTGGTGATTTGGGACAAGCTTAATGACGGAAAAGAAAGCTATGAACAGGTGAAGAGAGAATGAAGAAAAAAGACCTGATAGAACAACTGGTTTCAGAGATAGAAACGGGAAGAGTTAGGACGCTAGGGATCTACGGTCATGGGGCTTCAGGTAAATCAACCTTCGCTCAGGAATTACATCAAGCCCTAGATTCTACTACAGTAAATTTACTAGAAACAGATCCCTATATCACCTCAGAACGTCACCTGGTAGTACCAAAGCAAGCGCCAGATCAAAAGGTGACAGCTTGTCTGCCAGTGGCGCATGAACTGGCAAGTTTACAGAGAGATATTCTCGCCTTGCAGGCAGGTATGGATGTCTTAACAATCGATGAACCGTGGAAGGCTAGTGAAATCTTGTCTGGAGCCAAGCCGATTCTTATTGTTGAAGGGATGTCTGTGGGCTTTCTACCCAAGGAACTCTTTGACAAAACCATCTGTTTCTATACGGATGAGGAGACCGAATTAAAGAGGCGCTTAGCTCGAGATACGACTATGAGAAATCGCGATGCATCTTTTGTATTAGCTAGCCATCAGATGAGACGGGAGCAGTATCTGCGATACTATAGAGAAAACGAGTCTAAAGCGGACATTTTAGTAGATCAATCAGAAGATACATTCAAGGTCAAAATGACTCGTATTATATAGAAGAAAAGACGGTTTTTTATAGATATAAATCCGTAATCTTGGAAAGATGAAAAGAGAAAGCAGTTTCATCCTAAAAAAACGAAAAAAAGCTCATAAATCCCTTGCAATCGCAGGGGCTTTGTGTTATTCTATTATGGTGCTGTAAATTACAGCCTTAGCTTTGATGCAAGAGGTTGCGACACGCTCGGTTGCATTGCCACGCAACGCGCGTCGGTTTTCTTGTGGAGCTAGCCTATTATCTTAAATAGACGAAAAGGAGAAAAAGATGGCAAACAAAAAAATCCGTATCCGTTTGAAAGCTTACGAACACCGTACGCTAGACACAGCGGCTGCAAAAATCGTAGAATCAGCTACTCGTACAGGTGCACAAGTTGCGGGTCCAATCCCACTTCCAACTGAGCGTAGCCTCTACACAATCATTCGTGCGACTCACAAATACAAAGACTCTCGCGAACAATTTGAAATGCGTACACACAAACGTTTGATCGATATCGTTAACCCAACTCAAAAAACAGTTGATGCGTTGATGAAATTGGATCTTCCAAGTGGTGTAAACGTAGAAATCAAACTTTAATCTAAAGCTTGATAATTTGAGCATAAAAAACGCTCGTTAAAAACTTTTTGAATAAAAAATATAGAAAAGGAACTATTTTCTCATGACAAAAGGAATCTTAGGGAAAAAAGTGGGAATGACTCAAATCTTCACTGAAGCTGGCGAATTGATCCCTGTAACAGTTATTGAAGCAACTCCAAACGTTGTTCTTCAAGTTAAAACTGTAGAAACAGACGGATACAACGCTATCCAAGTTGGTTTCGATGACAAACGCGAAGTATTGAGCAACAAACCTGCTAAAGGACATGTGGCGAAAGCTAACACGGCTCCTAAGCGCTTCATTCGTGAATTCAAAAACGTTGAAGGCTTGGAAGTTGGTGCTGAAATCACAGTTGAAACATTCGCAGCTGGAGACGTTGTTGACGTAACTGGTACTTCTAAAGGTAAAGGTTTCCAAGGTGTTATCAAACGCCACGGACAATCACGTGGACCAATGGCTCACGGTTCTCGTTACCACCGTCGTCCAGGTTCTATGGGACCTGTTGCACCTAACCGCGTATTCAAAGGTAAAAACCTTGCAGGACGTATGGGTGGCGACCGCGTAACAATTCAAAACCTTGAAGTTGTACAAGTTGTTCCAGAAAAGAACGTTATCCTTATCAAAGGTAACGTACCAGGTGCTAAGAAATCTCTTATCACTATCAAATCAGCAGTTAAAGCTGGTAAATAATAAAGAAAGGGGAAATCAGTCACAATGGCAAACGTAACATTATTTGACCAAACTGGTAAAGAAGCTGGCCAAGTTGTTCTTAACGATGCAGTATTTGGTATCGAACCAAATGAATCAGTTGTGTTTGATGTGATCATCAGCCAACGCGCAAGCCTTCGTCAAGGAACACACGCTGTTAAAAACCGCTCTGCAGTATCAGGTGGTGGACGCAAACCATGGCGTCAAAAAGGAACTGGACGTGCTCGTCAAGGTTCTATCCGCTCACCACAATGGCGTGGTGGTGGTGTTGTCTTCGGACCAACTCCACGTTCATACGGCTACAAACTTCCACAAAAAGTTCGTCGCCTAGCTCTTAAATCAGTTTACTCTGAAAAAGTTGCTGAAAACAAATTCGTAGCTGTAGACGCTCTTTCATTTACAGCTCCGAAAACTGCTGAATTTGCAAAAGTTCTTGCAGCATTGAGCATCGATTCTAAAGTTCTTGTTATCCTTGAAGAAGGAAATGAATTCGCAGCTCTTTCAGCTCGTAACCTTCCAAACGTGAAAGTTGCAACTGCTACAACTGCAAGTGTTCTTGACATCGCAAATAGCGACAAACTTCTTGTCACACAAGCAGCTATCTCTAAAATCGAGGAGGTTCTTGCATAATGAATTTGTATGATGTTATCAAAAAACCTGTCATCACTGAAAGCTCAATGGCTCAACTTGAAGCAGGAAAATATGTATTTGAAGTTGACACTCGTGCACACAAACTTTTGATTAAGCAAGCTGTTGAAGCTGCTTTCGAAGGTGTTAAAGTTGCCAATGTTAACACAATCAACGTAAAACCAAAAGCAAAACGTGTTGGACGTTACACTGGTTTTACTAACAAAACTAAAAAAGCTATCATCACACTTACAGCTGATTCAAAAGCAATCGAGTTGTTTGCTGCTGAAGCTGAATAATCTAAGGAGGAAATATCGTGGGAATTCGTGTTTATAAACCAACAACAAACGGTCGCCGTAATATGACTTCTTTGGATTTCGCTGAAATCACAACAAGCACTCCTGAAAAATCATTGCTTGTTGCTTTGAAGAGCAAGGCTGGTCGTAACAACAACGGTCGTATCACTGTTCGTCACCAAGGTGGTGGACACAAACGTTTCTACCGTTTGGTTGACTTCAAACGTAACAAAGACAACGTTGAAGCAGTTGTTAAAACTATCGAGTACGATCCAAACCGTTCTGCAAACATCGCTCTTGTACACTACACTGACGGTGTGAAAGCATACATTATCGCTCCAAAAGGTCTTGAAGTAGGTCAACGTATCGTTTCAGGTCCAGAAGCAGATATCAAAGTCGGAAACGCTCTTCCACTTGCTAACATCCCAGTTGGTACTTTAATCCACAACATCGAATTGAAACCAGGTCGTGGTGGAGAATTGGTACGTGCTGCTGGTGCTTCTGCTCAAGTATTGGGTCAAGAAGGTAAATACGTTCTTGTTCGTCTTCAATCTGGCGAAGTTCGTATGATTCTTGGAACTTGTCGTGCTACAGTTGGTGTTGTCGGAAACGAACAACATGGACTTGTAAACCTTGGTAAAGCAGGACGTAGCCGTTGGAAAGGTATCCGCCCAACAGTTCGTGGTTCTGTAATGAACCCTAACGATCACCCACACGGTGGTGGTGAAGGTAAAGCACCAGTTGGTCGTAAAGCGCCATCTACTCCATGGGGCAAACCTGCTCTTGGTCTTAAAACTCGTAACAAGAAAGCGAAATCTGACAAACTTATCGTTCGTCGTCGCAACGAGAAATAATAGTAAACTAGTCGCCTAAGCAACTAGGAAATCCGCCAGCTCGGTAGCGCTCCATGTGAGCGCAAGCCGCTGTGGTACAACATTTAAAGGAGAAAATATAAAAATGGGACGCAGTCTTAAAAAAGGACCTTTCGTCGATGAGCATTTGATGAAAAAAGTTGAAGCTCAAGCTAACGACGAAAAGAAAAAAGTTATCAAAACTTGGTCACGTCGTTCAACGATCTTCCCAAGTTTCATTGGTTACACTATTGCAGTTTATGACGGACGTAAACACGTACCTGTTTACATCCAAGAGGACATGGTAGGTCACAAACTTGGTGAATTTGCACCAACTCGTACTTACAAAGGTCACGCTGCAGACGACAAGAAAACACGTAGAAAATAAGGAGAACATAAATGGCAGAAATTACTTCAGCTAAAGCAATGGCTCGTACAGTACGTGTTTCACCTCGTAAATCACGTCTTGTTCTTGACAACATCCGTGGTAAAAGCGTAGCCGATGCTATTGCAATCTTGACATTCACACCAAACAAAGCTGCTGAAATCATCTTGAAAGTTTTGAACTCAGCTGTAGCTAACGCTGAAAACAACTTTGGTTTGGACAAAGCTAACTTGGTAGTATCTGAAGCATTCGCAAACGAAGGACCAACTATGAAACGTTTCCGTCCACGTGCGAAAGGTTCAGCTTCACCAATCAACAAACGTACAGCTCACATCACTGTAGCTGTTGCAGAAAAATAAGGAGGTAACATCGTGGGTCAAAAAGTACATCCAATTGGTATGCGTGTCGGCATCATCCGTGATTGGGATGCCAAATGGTATGCTGAAAAAGAATACGCGGATTACCTTCATGAAGATCTTGCAATCCGTAAATTCGTTCAAAAAGAACTTGCTGACGCAGCAGTTTCAACTATCGAAATTGAACGCGCAGTAAACAAAGTTAACGTTTCACTTCACACTGCTAAACCAGGTATGGTTATCGGTAAAGGTGGTGCTAACGTTGATGCACTCCGTGCAAAACTTAACAAATTGACTGGAAAACAAGTACACATCAACATCATCGAGATCAAACAACCTGATTTGGATGCTCACCTTGTAGGTGAAGGAATTGCTCGTCAATTGGAGCAACGTGTTGCTTTCCGTCGTGCACAAAAACAAGCAATCCAACGTGCAATGCGTGCTGGAGCTAAAGGGATCAAAACTCAAGTATCAGGTCGTTTGAACGGTGCAGATATCGCCCGTGCTGAAGGATACTCTGAAGGAACTGTTCCACTTCACACACTTCGTGCAGATATCGATTACGCTTGGGAAGAAGCAGATACTACATACGGTAAACTTGGTGTTAAAGTATGGATCTACCGTGGTGAAGTTCTTCCAGCTCGTAAAAACACTAAAGGAGGTAAATAACCAATGTTAGTACCTAAACGTGTTAAACACCGTCGTGAATTCCGTGGAAAAATGCGCGGTGAAGCAAAAGGTGGAAAAGAAGTAGCATTCGGTGAATACGGTCTTCAAGCTACAACTAGCCACTGGATCACTAACCGCCAAATCGAAGCTGCTCGTATCGCCATGACTCGTTACATGAAACGTGGTGGTAAAGTTTGGATTAAAATCTTCCCACACAAATCATACACTGCTAAAGCTATCGGTGTGCGTATGGGATCTGGTAAAGGGGCGCCTGAAGGTTGGGTAGCACCAGTTAAACGTGGTAAAGTGATGTTCGAAATCGCTGGTGTATCTGAAGAGATCGCTCGCGAAGCGCTTCGTCTTGCAAGCCACAAATTGCCAGTTAAATGTAAATTCGTAAAACGTGAAGCAGAATAAGGAGAAGGCATGAAACTTAATGAAGTAAAAGAATTTGTTAAAGAACTTCGTGGTCTTTCTCAAGAAGAACTCGCGAAGCGCGAAAACGAATTGAAAAAAGAATTGTTTGAACTTCGTTTCCAAGCTGCTACTGGTCAATTGGAACAAACAGCTCGCTTGAAAGAAGTTAAAAAACAAATCGCTCGTATCAAAACAGTTCAATCTGAAGCGAAATAATAGACTAGGGAAGGAGAAATTTCAATGGAACGCAATAATCGTAAAGTTCTTGTTGGACGTGTTGTATCTGACAAAATGGACAAGACAATCACAGTTGTAGTTGAAACAAAACGTAACCACCCAGTCTATGGTAAACGTATTAACTACTCTAAAAAATACAAAGCACATGATGAAAACAATGTTGCCAAAGAAGGCGATATCGTACGTATCATGGAAACTCGTCCGCTTTCAGCTACAAAACGTTTCCGTCTTGTAGAAGTTGTTGAAGAAGCGGTCATCATCTAATCAAACCTGAAAGGAGAAAACTGAAATGATTCAAACAGAAACTCGTTTGAAAGTCGCAGACAACAGCGGTGCGCGCGAAATCTTGACTATCAAAGTTCTTGGTGGTTCAGGACGTAAATTTGCAAACATCGGTGATGTTATCGTGGCATCTGTAAAACAAGCTACTCCTGGTGGTGCGGTTAAAAAAGGTGACGTTGTAAAAGCTGTTATCGTTCGTACTAAATCAGGTGCTCGTCGTGCTGATGGTTCATACATCAAATTTGACGAAAACGCAGCAGTTATCATCCGTGAAGACAAAACTCCTCGCGGAACACGTATCTTTGGCCCAGTTGCACGTGAATTGCGTGAAGGTGGCTTCATGAAGATCGTGTCACTTGCTCCAGAAGTACTTTAATTTTTAGAAACAAACTAGTCCCCTAGCTTCAAGCTAGGGTGCCCTTATGGGCGTAAGAAAAATCAAGGAGAAACCTAATGTTTGTAAAAAAAGGCGACAAAGTTCGCGTAATCGCTGGTAAAGATAAGGGAACAGAAGCTGTTGTCCTTACTGCCCTTCCAAAAGTAAACAAAGTTATCGTTGAAGGTGTGAACATCGTTAAGAAACACCAACGTCCAACTAACGAACTTCCTCAAGGTGGTATCATCGAGAAAGAAGCAGCTATCCACGTATCCAACGTTCAAGTTTTGGATAAAAACGGTGTAGCTGGTCGTGTTGGTTACAAATTTGTAGACGGTAAAAAAGTTCGCTACAACAAAAAATCAGGCGAAGTGCTTGATTAATCACGAAGGAAAGGAGAAGTATAATGGCAAATCGTTTAAAAGAAAAATATCTTAATGAAGTAGTTCCTGCTTTGACAGAACAATTCAACTACTCATCAGTGATGGCTGTGCCTAAAGTAGATAAGATCGTTTTGAACATGGGTGTTGGTGAAGCTGTATCAAACGCTAAAAGCCTTGAAAAAGCTGCTGAAGAATTGGCGCTTATCTCAGGTCAAAAACCACTTATCACTAAAGCTAAAAAATCAATCGCCGGCTTCCGTCTTCGTGAAGGTGTAGCGATCGGTGCAAAAGTTACCCTTCGTGGTGAACGTATGTACGAATTCTTGGACAAATTGGTTTCAGTTTCACTTCCACGTGTACGTGACTTCCACGGTGTTCCAACAAAATCATTTGATGGACGCGGAAACTACACACTTGGTGTGAAAGAACAATTGATCTTCCCAGAAATCAACTTCGATGACGTTGACAAAACTCGTGGTCTTGACATCGTTATCGTAACAACTGCTAACACTGACGAAGAGTCACGTGCATTGCTTACAGGCCTTGGAATGCCTTTTGCAAAATAATATAGGAGGTAAATCTAATGGCTAAAAAATCAATGATTGCTAAGAACAAACGTCCAGCGAAGTTCTCTACTCAAGCTTATACTCGTTGTGAAAAATGTGGTCGTCCACATTCAGTTTACCGCAAATTTAAACTTTGCCGTGTTTGCTTCCGTGAATTAGCTTACAAAGGACAAATTCCTGGTGTAACAAAAGCATCTTGGTAATATCATGATACAAAGAGCGTAACAACCACAGCAAAAATAGAAAATTTGGTGAAGGAGCGATGCTCCAAAACAAATTTATCTTTTTTGCACAGGTTGTAGCTCGTGTTCAAATAAGAGTTCTCTCATTTGAATGTGTCAATACTATCTGAGCCCAGCTCAATCATTAACTAGCAAGTGCAACTTGCAAACTACTAGTAAGAGGAGAAAAACAAAATGGTTATGACTGACCCAATCGCAGACTTCCTAACTCGTATTCGTAACGCTAACCAAGCAAAACACGAAGTACTTGAAGTACCTGCATCAAACATCAAAAAAGGGATTGCTGAAATCCTTAAACGCGAAGGTTTTGTTAAGAACGTAGAAATCATCGAAGATGACAAACAAGGCATCATCCGTGTTTTCCTTAAATACGGACCAAACGGTGAAAAAGTTATCACTAACTTGAAACGTGTTTCTAAACCAGGACTTCGTGTCTACAAAAAACGTGAAGATCTTCCAAAAGTTCTTAACGGACTTGGAATTGCTATCCTTTCAACTTCTGAAGGTTTGCTTACTGATAAAGAAGCTCGCCAAAAGAATGTTGGTGGAGAAGTTATCGCTTACGTTTGGTAATATTTAGTTCCCAATTTCTTTGTGACTCTTCGTTATCGTCTCTTGCCTAACCCAAAGTTATGCCTTCGAGACGATGCCTAGATTCACTTTGAAATTGAAACCTAAATGTTCCTTTAAATCGAGAAATCGATTTAACCCCGTGAAAACTGGTCGTTATGGCCTGACAATTTAACAGGAGAATAAAAACATGTCACGTATTGGTAATAAAGTTATCGTGTTGCCTGCTGGTGTTGAACTCACTAACAATGACAACGTTGTAACTGTAAAAGGACCTAAAGGAGAACTTACTCGTGAGTTCTCAAAAGATATTGAAATTCGTGTGGAAGGTACTGAAGTAACTCTTCACCGTCCAAACGATTCAAAAGAAATGAAAACAATCCACGGAACTACTCGTGCTCTTTTGAACAACATGGTTGTTGGTGTATCAGAAGGATTCAAGAAAGAACTTGAAATGCGCGGGGTTGGTTACCGTGCACAACTTCAAGGATCTAAACTTGTTTTGGCTGTTGGTAAATCTCATCCAGACGAAGTTGAAGCTCCAGAAGGAATTACTTTTGAACTTCCAAACCCAACAACAATCGTTGTTAGTGGAATTTCAAAAGAAGTAGTTGGTCAAACAGCTGCTTACGTACGTAGCCTTCGTTCACCAGAACCATATAAAGGTAAAGGTATCCGTTACGTTGGTGAATTCGTTCGCCGTAAAGAAGGTAAAACAGGTAAATAATGTTGAGTGGTTGATTTTTAATCACCAACCTATTTTCCAACTTAGTGCATAGCACACGATTTAAAACTAAAGAGGTGAAAACTGTGATTTCTAAACCAGATAAAAACAAACTCCGCCAAAAACGCCACCGTCGCGTTCGCGGAAAACTCTCTGGAACTGCTGATCGCCCACGTTTGAACGTATTCCGTTCTAATACAGGCATCTACGCTCAAGTGATTGATGACGTAGCGGGTGTAACGCTCGCAAGTGCTTCAACTCTTGACAAAGAAGTTTCAAAAGGAACTAAAACTGAACAAGCCGTTGCTGTCGGTAAACTCGTTGCAGAACGTGCAAACGCTAAAGGTATTTCAGAAGTGGTGTTCGACCGCGGTGGATATCTATATCACGGACGTGTGAAAGCTTTGGCTGATGCAGCTCGTGAAAACGGATTGAAATTCTAATAGGAGGACACTAGAAAATGGCATTTAAAGACAATGCAGTTGAATTAGAAGAACGCGTAGTTGCTGTCAACCGTGTTACAAAAGTTGTTAAAGGTGGACGTCGTCTTCGTTTCGCAGCTCTTGTTGTTGTTGGTGACCACAACGGTCGCGTAGGATTTGGTACTGGTAAAGCTCAAGAAGTTCCAGAAGCAATCCGCAAAGCAGTAGAAGATGCTAAGAAAAACTTGATTGAAGTTCCTATGGTTGGAACAACAATCCCACACGAAGTTCTTTCAGAATTCGGCGGAGCTAAAGTATTGTTGAAACCTGCTGTAGAAGGTTCTGGAGTTGCCGCTGGTGGTGCAGTTCGTGCCGTTGTGGAATTGGCAGGTGTGGCAGATATTACATCTAAATCACTTGGTTCTAACACTCCAATCAACATTGTTCGCGCAACTGTTGAAGGTTTGAAACAATTGAAACGCGCTGAAGAAGTTGCTGCCCTTCGTGGTATCTCAGTTTCTGATTTGGCATAAGAAAGGGGATAAAATGGCTCAAATTAAAATTACTTTGACTAAGTCTCCAATCGGACGCATTCCATCACAACGTAAAACTGTTGTAGCACTTGGACTTGGCAAATTGAACAGCTCTGTTATCAAAGAAGACAACGCTGCTATCCGTGGTATGATCACTGCAGTATCTCACTTGGTAACAGTTGAAGAAGTAAACTAATGAATTTTTAGGGGATGTGGCAATACTCATCCCCTAAAACTAGGTATAGTCATCTTAGATGACCATGTATAGGCGAGTTGATAAGGGAGACAACCTTTTCTCTCTTATCGGCGCTAGCATTTTACAAAAGAGGAGAAAATAATAATGAAACTTCATGAATTGAAACCTGCAGAAGGTTCTCGTAAAGTACGTAACCGTGTTGGTCGTGGTACTTCATCAGGTAACGGTAAAACATCTGGTCGCGGTCAAAAAGGTCAAAAAGCTCGTAGCGGTGGCGGAGTTCGCCTTGGTTTTGAAGGTGGACAAACTCCATTGTTCCGTCGTCTTCCAAAACGCGGATTTACTAACATCAACGCTAAAGAATACGCAATTGTAAACCTTGACCAATTGAACGTCTTTGAAGACGGTGCAGAAGTAACTCCAGTTGTACTTATCGAAGCAGGAATTGTGAAAGCTGAAAAATCAGGAGTTAAAATTCTTGGTAACGGTGAGTTGACTAAGAAATTGACTGTGAAAGCAGCTAAATTCTCTAAATCAGCTGAGGAAGCTATCACTGCTAAAGGTGGTTCTGTAGAAGTCATCTAAGAGAGGTGACCCATGTTTTTAAAATTACTAAAAGAAGCGCTCAAGGTTAAACAAGTTCGATCAAAAATTCTCTTTACGATTTTTATCATTCTTGTTTTCCGCATTGGGACAAGTATCACTGTTCCAGGTGTAAATGCAAAAAGTTTAGAAGCTCTCAGCGGTTTATCTTTCTTGAACATGCTTAGTCTTGTTTCAGGGAATGCCATGAAGAACTTCTCCGTTTTTGCACTCGGGGTAAGTCCGTATATCACTGCTTCCATCGTTGTTCAATTGCTACAAATGGATATTTTACCGAAGTTTGTAGAGTGGGGCAAACAAGGGGAAGTAGGACGGAGAAAACTAAACCAAGCTACTCGTTATATTGCGCTTGTGCTTGCATTTGTTCAATCTATCGGGATTACAGCAGGATTTAATACTCTATCTGGAGCGAAATTATTAACGACAGCTTTAACTCCACAAGTTTTTGTTACTATTGGTATTATCCTCACAGCAGGTAGTATGATTGTAACTTGGCTCGGGGAACAAATTACAGATAAGGGATACGGAAATGGTGTTTCTATGATTATCTTTGCAGGTATTGTTGCTTCAATCCCTGAAATGATTAAAGGAATCTATGTTGACTACTTCGTCAATATTCCAAGTAGCCGTTTGACTTCATCTATTATCTTTGTCGTTATTTTGATTATCGCTGTCTTGTTGATTGTTTACTTTACAACCTTTGTTCAACAAGCAGAATATAAAATTCCAATCCAATATACAAAAGTTGCTCAAGGAGCCCCATCAAGCTCATACCTTCCATTGAAGGTAAACCCAGCGGGGGTTATCCCAGTTATCTTTGCAAGTTCCATCACAGCAGCACCTGCAGCCATTCTTCAATTTTTGAGTGCTACAGGTCATGATTGGGCTTGGGTACGTACAGCACAGGAAATGTTATCTACAACATCTCCGACTGGTGTTGCTATGTATGCCTTGTTAATCATTCTCTTTACATTCTTCTATACATTTGTACAGATCAATCCAGAGAAAGCAGCAGAAAACTTGCAAAAGAGTGGAGCCTACATTCATGGTGTCCGTCCTGGTAAGGGAACTGAAGAATTCATGTCGAAACTTCTTCGTCGCCTTGCTACTGTCGGATCAATCTTCCTTGGTGTGATTTCAATCTTGCCGATTGTGGCAAAAGATGTCTTTGGTCTTTCAGAAGCTGTTGCTTTTGGGGGAACTAGTCTTTTGATCATTATCTCAACTGGTATTGAAGGAATCAAACAGCTAGAAGGTTACCTATTGAAACGTAAGTATGTTGGTTTCATGGACAAAACAGAATAAAAGCAAGATTACTTTTGCTTAGAGAGTGGAGTATGAAGGTCTATCTATCAGAGAGATTTTCGTCTCCCCTCTTCTATTTTGTTTTTAAATAGGGGTTGAAAGAGATTTCTGCTTCTATTTAAATACAAAATAAGGAGATCCTATCATGAATCTTTTGATTATGGGCTTACCTGGAGCAGGTAAGGGAACGCAAGCAGCTAAAATTGTGGAGCAATTCCACGTGGCACACATTTCAACTGGAGATATGTTCCGTGCTGCTATGGCAAATCAAACTGAAATGGGTGTACTTGCCAAGTCATATATTGACAAAGGTGAGTTGGTTCCAGATGAAGTTACAAATGGAATCGTTAAAGAACGCCTTTCACAGGATGACATCAAGGAAACAGGTTTCTTGTTGGATGGTTACCCACGTACGATTGAACAAGCCCATGCCTTGGACAAAACATTGGCGGAACTTGGTATCGAACTAGAAGGCGTGATCAATATCGAAGTGAATCCAGATTGTCTCTTGGAACGTTTGAGTGGTCGTATCATCCACCGCGAAACAGGTGAAACCTTCCACAAAGTTTTCAACCCACCAGTTGACTATAAAGAGGAAGATTACTACCAACGTGAAGATGATAAACCTGAGACAGTGAAGCGTCGTTTGGATGTGAATATCGCACAAGGTGAACCAATCATTGCTCACTACCGTGCCAAAGGTTTGGTCCACGATATCGAAGGAAATCAAGATATCAATGATGTGTTCAAAGACATTGAAAAAGTATTGACAAATTTGAAATAAAGCGTTTTTCACACTTGCAAAAAATCGCTACAAATGTTATACTGAGATAGTCTGACTTATAATTGTTGTCTCTGTTTTCAGAGGCATCAAATCGAAATTTATGGAGGTGCTTTTGCGTGGCAAAAGACGATGTGATTGAAGTTGAAGGCAAAGTAGTCGATACAATGCCTAACGCAATGTTTACGGTTGAACTTGAAAATGGACATCAGATTTTAGCAACAGTTTCTGGTAAAATTCGTAAAAACTATATTCGTATTTTAGCGGGAGATCGTGTTACTGTCGAGATGAGTCCATATGACTTGACACGTGGACGTATCACTTACCGCTTTAAATAATCGAAAAACTTGGAGGGATAAGAAATGAAAGTAAGACCATCGGTCAAACCAATTTGCGAATACTGTAAAGTAATTCGTCGTAATGGTCGTGTTATGGTAATTTGCCCAGCAAATCCAAAACACAAACAACGTCAAGGATAAGATAGAAAGGAGAAAACATGGCTCGTATTGCTGGAGTTGACATTCCAAATGACAAACGCGTAGTAATCTCATTGACTTACGTTTATGGTATCGGACTTGCAACATCTAAGAAAATTTTGGCTGCTGCTGGAATCTCAGAAGATGTTCGTGTACGTGACCTTACATCAGATCAAGAAGATGCTATCCGTCGTGAAGTGGATGCAATCAAAGTTGAAGGTGACCTTCGTCGTGAAGTAAACTTGAACATCAAACGTTTGATGGAAATCGGTTCTTACCGTGGTATTCGTCACCGTCGTGGACTTCCTGTCCGTGGACAAAACACTAAAAACAACGCTCGCACTCGTAAAGGTAAAGCTGTTGCGATCGCTGGTAAGAAAAAATAATATAGGAGGTAAAAGTCTTGGCTAAACCAACACGTAAACGTCGTGTGAAAAAGAATATCGAATCTGGTATTGCTCATATTCACGCTACATTTAATAACACTATTGTTATGATTACTGATGTGCATGGTAATGCAATTGCTTGGTCATCAGCTGGTGCTCTTGGTTTCAAAGGTTCTCGTAAATCTACACCATTCGCTGCTCAAATGGCTTCTGAAGCTGCTGCTAAATCTGCACAAGAACACGGTCTTAAATCAGTTGAAGTTACTGTAAAAGGTCCAGGTTCTGGTCGTGAGTCAGCTATTCGTGCGCTTGCTGCCGCTGGTCTTGAAGTAACAGCAATTCGTGATGTGACTCCAGTGCCACACAATGGTGCTCGTCCTCCAAAACGTCGCCGTGTATAATCATCGCATTACACTGCTTTTCGTTTAAGAGGGAGTAACTAAATGATTGAGTTTGAAAAACCAAATATAACAAAAATTGATGAAAATAAAGATTATGGCAAGTTTGTAATCGAACCACTTGAACGTGGCTACGGTACAACTCTTGGTAACTCTCTTCGTCGTGTACTACTAGCTTCTCTACCAGGAGCAGCAGTGACATCTATCAACATTGAAGGTGTCTTGCATGAGTTTGACACAGTTCCAGGTGTTCGTGAAGACGTGATGCAAATCATTCTGAACATTAAAGGGATTGCAGTGAAATCATACGTTGAAGACGAAAAAATCATTGAACTTGACGTTGAAGGTCCTGCTGAAATTACAGCTGGAGACATTTTGACTGATAGTGATATTGAAATTGTAAATCCAGATCATTATCTCTTTACAATCGGTGAAGGTTCTTCTCTAAAAGCGACAATGACTGTTAACAGTGGTCGTGGATATGTACCTGCTGATGAAAACAAAAAAGATAATGCACCAGTTGGAACACTTGCTGTAGATTCTATTTATACACCAGTTACAAAAGTCAACTATCAAGTAGAGCCTGCTCGTGTAGGTAGCAATGATGGATTTGACAAATTAACCCTTGAAATCTTGACTAATGGAACAATTATTCCAGAAGATGCTTTAGGGCTTTCAGCGCGTATCTTGACAGAACATCTTGATTTGTTTACAAATCTTACTGAGATTGCTAAGTCAACTGAAGTGATGAAAGAAGCTGATACTGAATCTGACGATCGTATTTTGGATCGGACGATTGAGGAACTGGACTTGTCTGTGCGTTCATACAACTGTTTGAAACGTGCCGGTATCAACACTGTGCATGATTTGACAGAAAAATCTGAAGCAGAGATGATGAAAGTACGAAATCTTGGACGCAAGAGTTTGGAAGAAGTGAAACTCAAACTCATTGACTTGGGTCTTGGATTAAAAGATAAATAAAGGAGGAATACATGGCTTACCGTAAACTAGGACGCACTAGCTCACAACGTAAAGCAATGCTTCGCGATTTGACAACTGACCTTTTGATCAACGAATCAATCGTGACAACTGAAGCTCGTGCTAAAGAAATCCGTAAAACTGTTGAAAAAATGATTACTCTAGGTAAACGTGGTGATTTGCATGCACGTCGTCAAGCAGCTGCTTTCGTACGTAATGAAATCGCATCTGAAAACTATGATGAAGCAACTGATAAGTACACTTCTACTACAGCACTTCAAAAATTGTTCTCAGAAATCGCACCTCGTTATGCTGAACGTAACGGTGGATACACTCGTATCCTTAAAACTGAACCACGTCGTGGTGATGCTGCGCCAATGGCGATCATCGAATTAGTATAAAATCATCAATTTTGTTGAGTGTTATGATGATGGAGTCTTGTGCTCTTAGTCTAGCTCTGGTCTACCGCTGGGACTTCGGTCCTAGCGGGAACACTCATCATCATTTGATAGGGTAGACGCTTGTTTACGAAATTGTTTTTTTCTTAAGAACAATTTCGTAAGCAGGCGTTTTTTAGTATTTTCTATGGAAATATGCTATACTAGGAAAAAAGAAAATCAAAAACGTTCAGGTTTTCTAAAAATCGTAGAAATGGGGTATAAGGATGAAGGCTATTATTACAGTGGTTGGTAAGGACAAGGCTGGGATCGTTGCAGGCGTGTCTACTAAGATTGCAGAGTTGGGTTTGAATATTGACGATATTTCTCAGACGGTGTTGGATGAATATTTTACTATGATGGCGGTCGTTTCTAGTGACGAAAAACAGGATTTCACTTATCTACGAAATGAGTTTGAAACTTTCGGTCAGACTTTGAATGTCAAAATCAATATTCAAAGTGCGGCGATTTTTGACGCTATGTATAATATCTAGGAGGTGGATATGGATATTAGACAAGTTACAGAAACCATTGCCATGATCGAGGAGCAGAACTTCGATATCAGAACTATCACCATGGGGATTTCCCTTTTGGACTGTATTGATCCAGATATTGAACGTGCTGCTGAAAAGATTTACCAAAAAATCACAACTAAAGCTGCAAATCTAGTGGCTGTAGGAGATGAAATTGCTGCAGAACTTGGGATTCCTATTGTTAATAAACGGGTATCGGTGACTCCGATTTCTTTAATTGGTGCTGCGACTGATGCGACAGACTATCTTGTTTTGGCAAAAGCACTTGACAAGGCTGCCAAGGAGATTGGTGTTGACTTTATTGGTGGATTCTCAGCTTTGGTACAAAAAGGCTACCAAAAAGGAGATGAAATTCTCATCAATTCTATCCCACGCGCTCTAGCTGAGACAGACAAGGTTTGTTCGTCCGTCAATATCGGCTCGACCAAGTCAGGTATCAACATGACTGCGGTCGCTGATATGGGACGTATCATCAAGGAAACAGCTACTCTATCAGATATGGGTGCGGCCAAGTTGGTCGTATTTGCTAACGCGGTGGAGGACAATCCCTTTATGGCGGGGGCCTTCCATGGCGTCGGTGAAGCAGATGTCATCATCAATGTTGGTGTTTCAGGTCCTGGTGTTGTCAAACGTGCCTTGGAGAAAGTTCGTGGTCAGAGCTTTGATGTAGTAGCTGAGACGGTCAAGAAAACGGCCTTTAAGATTACTCGTATCGGTCAATTGGTTGGGCAAATGGCCAGCGAGAGACTGGGAGTTGACTTTGGAATTGTCGACCTAAGTTTGGCACCTACTCCTGCGGTTGGTGATTCTGTGGCTCGTGTTCTTGAGGAGATGGGCCTAGAAACAGTTGGTACGCATGGGACGACGGCTGCCCTCGCTCTTTTGAATGATCAAGTTAAGAAGGGCGGAGTCATGGCTTGTAACCAGGTTGGTGGCTTGTCAGGGGCTTTTATCCCTGTTTCTGAAGATGAGGGAATGATTGCAGCAGTGCAAAATGGTTCTCTGAATTTAGAGAAACTAGAGGCTATGACAGCTATCTGTTCTGTTGGGTTGGACATGATCGCCATTCCAGAGGATACGCCTGCTGAGACTATTGCTGCGATGATTGCGGATGAGGCGGCAATCGGTGTCATTAATATGAAAACAACAGCTGTCCGTATTATTCCAAAGGGCAAAGAAGGCGATATGATTGAGTTTGGTGGCTTGCTAGGGACAGCACCAGTTATGAAGGTCAACGGTGCTTCGTCTGTTGATTTCATCTCTCGCGGTGGCCAAATTCCAGCTCCAATCCATAGTTTTAAAAATTAATAAAAAAGAGAGAAGATTTAAGTTGGGTTTAAGGATGACTGGGTATACTATAATCATTAAATAAAGACCTCCTAACTTTATTTAATAGAAATCCTAAACTTTTTCATAATAATCTCCTAGGGAAGCTACCATAAGGGTAGCTTTTCTTGTGGTAAAATTAGGAGAAGGAGCTTTGCTTTTGAAAGCCAAATATTTCTTTGATCCATGATATAATAGAAGAAAATGGAGGATAGAAAATGTCTAAAGTAAGATTATACTTGGTCCGTCATGGAAAAACCATGTTTAACACGATTGGACGTGCTCAAGGATGGAGTGATACGCCTTTGACTGCAGAAGGTGAGTTGGGAATTCATGAGTTGGGAATTGGCTTGAGAGAGTCTGGTTTGCAGTTTGACCGAGCTTTTTCCAGTGATTCAGGGCGTACGATTCAGACCATGGGAATTATCCTTGAAGAACTTGGCCTACAGGGAAAAATCCCTTATCGTATGGATAAGCGAATCCGTGAGTGGTGCTTTGGTAGTTTTGATGGGGCCTATGATGGAGACCTCTTTATGGGGGTTATTCCTCGTGTTTTCAAGGTGGATCATGTTCATCAGTTATCCTATGCGGAGCTAGCTGAAGGCTTAGTAGAAGTTGATACTGCTGGTTGGGCTGAAGGTTGGGAAAAACTTAGTAGCCGAATCAAGGAAGGCTTTGAGTCGATTGCCAAAGAAATGGAAGAACAAGGTGGCGGAAATGCCTTGGTTGTCAGCCACGGGATGACCATTGGTACGATGGTTTATCTCATCAATGGCATGCATCCGCATGGTCTAGATAATGGTAGCGTGACGATTCTTGAATATGAGGATGGACAGTTTAGTGTAGAAGTTGTCGGTGACCGTAGTTATCGAGAGCTCGGACGTGAGAAGATGGAAGAAATAAAAAATTGATAGAAGTTAGCTCCGATTAGGAGCTAATTTTTTTCCTGTTAAATAAGGTGGATTTGCGACTCAGTATTTCTTGTTATCCAAGTCTAAAAGAACATTTCTCGTCTTTCAAATTCCCCTAAAAATGGTATAATAGTAACATCACAAAATTGGAGAGAGACCATGAGTTTTTACAATCATAAAGAAATTGAGCCTAAGTGGCAGGGCTACTGGGCAGAACATCATACATTTAAGACAGGAACAGATGCATCAAAACCGAAGTTTTATGCTCTCGACATGTTCCCATATCCTTCAGGAGCTGGATTGCACGTAGGACACCCAGAAGGTTATACAGCAACGGATATCCTCAGCCGTTACAAACGTGCGCAAGGATACAACGTCCTTCACCCAATGGGATGGGATGCCTTTGGTTTGCCAGCTGAGCAGTACGCTATGGACACAGGAAATGACCCGGCAGAATTTACAGCGGAAAACATTGCCAACTTCAAACGTCAAATCAATGCGCTTGGCTTCTCTTATGACTGGGATCGTGAAGTCAACACAACAGATCCAAACTACTACAAGTGGACTCAGTGGATCTTCACCAAGCTTTACGAAAAAGGTTTGGCCTATGAAGCTGAAGTGCCAGTAAACTGGGTCGAAGAATTGGGGACGGCCATTGCCAACGAAGAAGTCCTTCCTGACGGAACTTCTGAGCGTGGAGGTTATCCAGTTGTCCGCAAACCAATGCGCCAATGGATGCTCAAAATCACTGCCTATGCAGAGCGCTTGCTCAATGACTTGGATGAACTTGATTGGCCAGAATCTATCAAGGATATGCAACGGAACTGGATTGGAAAATCAACTGGTGCCAATGTAACCTTTAAAGTAAAAGGAACAGATAAGGAATTCACTGTCTTTACCACTCGTCCGGATACCCTTTTTGGTGCGACCTTTACCGTTCTTGCACCTGAGCATGATTTGGTAGATGCTATCGTCAGTCCTGAACAAGCTGAAGCAGTTGCTGATTACAAACACCAAGCTAGTCTCAAGTCTGACTTGGCTCGTACCGACCTTGCAAAAGAAAAAACAGGGGTCTGGACAGGTGCTTATGCCATCAACCCTGTCAATGGCAAGGAAATTCCGATCTGGATTGCAGATTATGTTCTTGCTAGCTATGGAACAGGTGCTGTCATGGCTGTTCCAGCCCATGACCAACGTGACTGGGAATTTGCCAAACAGTTTGGTCTTCCAATCGTAGAAGTGCTGGAAGGTGGAAATGTAGCAGAAGCCGCCTATACTGAAGATGGTCTTCATGTCAATTCAGACTTCCTTGATGGACTGAACAAAGAAGACGCTATTGCTAAGATTGTGGCTTGGTTGGAAGAAAAAGGTTGTGGGCAAGAGAAGGTAACCTACCGTCTCCGCGACTGGCTCTTTAGCCGTCAACGTTACTGGGGCGAGCCAATTCCAATCATTCATTGGGAAGATGGGACTTCAACAGCTGTTCCTGAAAGTGAATTGCCACTTGTCTTGCCAGTCACCAAGGATATCCGTCCTTCAGGTACTGGGGAAAGCCCATTGGCTAACTTGACCGACTGGCTTGAAGTGACGCGTGAAGATGGTGTCAAAGGTCGTCGTGAAACCAACACCATGCCACAATGGGCTGGTTCAAGCTGGTACTACCTCCGCTATATTGACCCGCACAATACTGAGAAATTGGCCGACGAGGATCTCCTCAAACAATGGTTGCCAGTGGATATCTACGTGGGTGGTGCGGAGCACGCTGTACTTCACTTGCTTTACGCTCGTTTCTGGCATAAATTCCTCTATGACCTCGGTGTTGTTCCGACTAAGGAGCCATTCCAAAAACTCTTTAACCAAGGAATGATTTTGGGAACAAGCTACCGTGACCACCGTGGAGCTCTTGTAGCGACTGATAAGGTTGAAAAACGTGACGGTTCTTTCTTCCATGTGGAAACAGGAGAAGAGTTGGAGCAAGCACCAGCCAAGATGTCTAAATCGCTCAAGAACGTTGTCAACCCAGACGATGTGGTGGAACAATATGGTGCTGATACCCTTCGTGTTTATGAAATGTTCATGGGGCCACTTGACGCTTCCATCGCTTGGTCAGAAGAAGGTCTGGAAGGAAGCCGTAAATTCCTTGACCGTGTTTACCGTTTGATTACAAGTAAAGAAATTGCTGCGGAAAATAATGGTGCTCTTGACAAGGTTTATAACGAAACCGTTAAATCTGTCACTGAGCAAATTGAGTCTATGAAATTCAACACAGCCATTGCCCAACTTATGGTCTTTGTCAACGCTGCTAACAAGGAAGACAAACTCTATGTGGACTACGCCAAAGGTTTTATCCAATTGATTGCCCCATTTGCACCTCATTTGGCAGAAGAACTCTGGCAAACAGTTGCTGCAACAGGTGAGTCCATCTCTTATGTAGCTTGGCCAACTTGGGACGAAAGCAAATTGGTTGAAGACGAAATCGAAATCGTCATCCAAATCAAAGGAAAAGTCCGTGCCAAACTCATGGTTGCTAAAGACCTATCACGTGAAGAATTGCAAGAAATTGCTCTCGCTGACGAAAAAGTTAAAGCGGAGATTGACGGTAAGGAAATCGTGAAGGTGATTGCGGTACCTAACAAACTCGTTAATATCGTCGTTAAATAACGAGTTTATTAGTTCTATCTGCCACCTTCAATAGTCCACTGGACTATTGAAGCCAACCAAACTTGTTAATATCGTTATTAAATAAGAAATGAATCCTTCAGAGTAGAATCTGGAGGATTTTTTGAATTTTTTCATGAAAGTATGATATACTATGTGCAATTATAAAGTTTGAAAAGTAAAACAAGGAGAAAAACGATGCCAGTAAATGAATATGGTCAGATGATTGGTGAGTCAATGGAAGGTTATACATCTGGTGAATTGCCTTCTATTGATTTCTTAGAAGGGCGCTACGCTCGGATAGAGGCTCTTTCGGTGGAAAAGCATGCGGAGGATTTATTAGCTGTTTATGGTCCAGATACTCCTCGGGAGATGTGGACCTACCTCTTTCAGGAACCAGTGGCAGATATGGAGGAACTGGTTACCGTCTTAAATCAGATGTTGGCTCGTAAGGACCGTTTTTACTACGTGATTATAGACAAGGCAACTGGTAAGGCTTTGGGGACTTTTTCTCTCATGCGCATTGACCAGAATAACCGAGTAATAGAAGTGGGCGCAGTCACTTTTTCTCCAGAGCTCAGGCGAACACGTATAGGTACAGAGGGTCAGTATCTCCTAGCTCGCTATGTTTTTGAGGAGCTTAACTATCGTCGCTATGAGTGGAAATGCGATGCTCTAAATCTCCCATCCAGACGAGCCGCGGAGCGTTTGGGCTTTGTTTATGAAGGAACCTTCCGTCAGGCAGTCGTTTATAAGGGGCGCACGAGGGATACGGATTGGCTCGCTATGATTGATAAGGACTGGCCTCAAGTTAAAGCTCGTTTGGAAACATGGTTGGCTCCTGAAAATTTTGATAAAAATGGACGGCAGTACAAGAGCTTGAGAGAATTCTAAGAGGTGTTGGGATGATAACTATTAGAAAGCAAGAAATCGTCAAGCTAGAGGATGTTTTGCATCTCTATCAGGCAGTTGGATGGACAAATTATACACATCAACCTCAGATGTTGGAGAAGGCCTTGTCTCACTCATTAGCGATTTATCTAGCACTTGATGGTGATGCTGTGGTGGGCTTGGTCCGTTTAGTCGGAGATGGTTTTTCATCGATTTTTGTCCAGGATTTGATCGTTTTGCCTAGCTATCAACGCCAAGGGATTGGTAGCGACTTGATGAAAGAGACTTTAGGTGATTACAAAGATGCCTATCAAGTCCAACTAGTGACCGATCAGACAGAAAAAACCTTGGGATTCTATCGATCTCTGGGATTTGAAACCTTATCTACTTATGACTGTACAGGAATGATTTGGGTGGATAGAAAAAGATAAAAAAATATTTTTTCTTAAGTAAAGTTTAAGTATCCTCTTGTATCATATAGTTATTAAATAAAGACCTCCTAATACTCTTCGAAAATCTCATCAACCTTCGTTAGAGTCGACTTAGCTAACGATAGTTATGCTTGTGTCTATCTGCCTAGTCTGATTTCGATTTTCATTGAGTACCCTTTATTTAATGAAATCCCAAACTTTTCTTTTTCATCATAATCTCCTAAAGAAGTCACCCAATCAGGTGGCTTTTTTTATGTTCACCTGTAGAAATTTTAAAATAAAATTGACCACATAATCATCCATTTCGACCACATAACACCAAACTATATTTTTTCTTTTTCCTTTTTGTTAAACTGAGGGTGTGAAAAGGAGGAAAGAAATATGATTTTACAAGCAAAAGGCCTCACTAAGAAGTATGGAGACCATATAGCAGTTAGAAATATAAATTTAGAGTTTAAAAAAGGGAGTTTTAATGCAATCTTAGGACCTAATGGGGCTGGCAAATCGACCACGATTTCAATGCTAATCGGACTTAAACGAGCTACTAATGGTCAAATCATCTATGCGCCCAATACTAGGATTGGAGTTGTTTTTCAAGCAAGTGTATTGGATGAAAAGTTGACAGTCAAAGAAAACTTAACCATTCGAGCCCAGCAATATAAGGGGATTAAAGGTGGTCGTGTGGAAGATTTAATCAATCAACTAGGGTTGACTGCTTTTCAGAAACAACTTTATGGAACTTTATCAGGAGGACAGAAACGTCGAGTTGACATTGCTCGGGCTCTCCTATCCAATCCCGATATTTTATTTCTAGATGAGCCTACGACTGGACTAGATATTCAGACTCGCAAATCCATTTGGGATTTATTGTATCGTCTACAAAGAGATGAAGGGATGACTATTATCTTAACGACTCATTATCTGGATGAAGCAGATGAGGCAGATCAACTTTATATTATAGATCATGGAAAGGTTATTGCCCAAGGTTCTGCTACTGAGATTAAAAGTGAGTACGCTTCCAATCTTTTAAAAATTTGTTTTAAAGATAAGCAGGTGGAGAAATTCTTACCTAAGAATATGCCTGTGGAAAAGGAAAATGAGTCTGAGTATAGTCTTTATCCTAAGAGCCAATTGGAAGCTATTGATTATTTGATCCAAGTTCGTGAGAAGATTGCTGGCTTTGAATTTCGTCCAGGAACTATGGATGATGCCTTCATAGCCCTTACAGGAAGAGAGGTGCGCTAATGTTAGCCTTATTAAAACGTGATTTTTTGTTGTATTTTCGTAATCGTTCAGGAGTCTTTTTCTCATTACTAGGAGCTTTGATTTCCTTTCTACTCTATATCATTTTTTTGCAGAAAAATTTGATGGATGCCTGGTCCCAACTTCCTGATAATAAGAGTCTATTAAATAACTGGCTGATGGGTGGAACCTTGGCTGTGACTGGGATTACAACCAGTTTTACAGCTTTGACCCAGATGGTACAAGACCGTGAAAATCAAGTGGATCATGATCTCTTTTTGACAGACTTAGGGAGCTGGGGCTTGCAACTGTCTTATCTTATTAGTAGCCTTATCATTTCCTTTGTTATGCAAGTATTTATGCTTATTGTTATGAGCCTTTATTTTCAAGAAATTCCAGCTATGAATAAGCTATTTGAAATAAGTTTAATCATGCTGCTAAGTAGTCTCCTTTCAACATTGGTAAATGTACTCTTGATTTATCATTTCCAGTCAGTAGATAGTCTAGGTAAATTGGCTACCATTGTAGTTACAGCTTCAGGGTTTTTAGTAGGAACTTATGTACCAATGGGAATTCTTCCTAACTTCGCTCAAGTTCTCATGAAGTGCACACCGGCTACCTATCTTGCTTCTCTCTATAGACAGGTTTTAATGAAGGAGCAATTAGAAACTACATTTATGGGGAATAGTAGCTTATTAGAAGAGTTTCAAGAAAAATTAGGAATCCAGCTTAATTGGCAGAACCTTTTAACAAAGGAAGAAACATACTTAATAGTGGTGAGTATCTGCCTCCTAACTTTTCTGCTTTGGCTGGTAGTAGTTAAAATCTCTAGCAAAAAAATAAAATTTATAGGTTAAGCTAACTTTAAGTCTTCTCTTGTATCATATGGATATTAAATAAAGACCTCCTAACTTTATTTAATGAAATCCTAAACTTTTCTTTTTCATAATAATCTCCCTAAAGAGACCACCCAATCAGGTGGCTTTTTTGTTTGTGGCTTGGATTTTTGATATAATAGAGCCATGAGTAGAATTTTAGATAATGAGATTATGGGGGATGAGGAGTTGGTAGAACGTACCCTCCGTCCTCAGTATTTACGTGAATATATTGGACAGGATAAGGTCAAGGACCAGCTGCAAATCTTTATCGAAGCTGCCAAAATGCGGGATGAAGCACTGGATCATGTACTCTTATTTGGGCCTCCAGGTTTGGGGAAAACGACCATGGCCTTTGTTATTGCCAATGAACTGGGAGTCAATCTCAAGCAAACATCTGGTCCTGTCATTGAAAAAGCGGGGGATCTGGTAGCGATTTTGAATGATTTGGAACCTGGAGATGTCCTCTTTATTGACGAGATTCATCGCTTGCCCATGTCGGTGGAAGAGGTACTCTATAGTGCCATGGAAGACTTCTACATTGATATCATGATTGGGGCTGGTGAAGGCAGTCGCAGTGTTCATTTGGACTTGCCACCTTTTACCTTGATTGGTGCGACGACCCGTGCGGGTATGCTTTCTAATCCTTTGAGAGCACGTTTCGGGATTACAGGTCATATGGAATACTATGCCCATGCTGATTTGACGGAGATTGTTGAGCGGACGGCAGAGATCTTTGAGATGGAAATCACCCACGAGGCAGCTGCTGAGTTGGCCTTGCGTAGTCGGGGAACTCCTCGTATCGCCAATCGTCTCCTTAAGCGCGTGCGAGATTTTGCCCAGATTATGGGGGATGGATTAATCGATGATGTGATTACCGATAAAGCTTTGACTATGCTTGATGTAGACCATGAGGGGTTAGACTATGTGGACCAGAAAATCCTTCGTACCATGATTGAGATGTATGGTGGTGGTCCTGTCGGATTAGGAACTCTCTCCGTTAATATTGCCGAGGAGCGTGAGACAGTCGAAGATATGTACGAACCTTACCTGATTCAGAAAGGTTTCATCATGCGAACAAGGTCTGGACGGGTAGCGACTGCTAAGGCATATGAGCATTTAGGGTATGAATACAGTGAAAAATGAGCAAGATATTCTAGAGGTTTTTAGAAAAGATCCAGATATGATGACCATTCTGACCATCATTCGTAACCTTGGTCTGAAAGATTCGTGGTTGGCAGCAGGTTCTGTCAGGAATTTCATTTGGAATCTCTTGTCAGACAAATCCCCTTTTGATCATGAAACGGATGTGGATGTGATTTTCTTTGATCCAGATATTTCTTATGAGGAAACAGTATCCCTAGAGAAAAAGCTGAGAGAAGATTTCCCTCAGTATCAGTGGGAGTTGAAAAATCAGGTCTATATGCACCAGCATAGTCCCCACACAGCGCCTTACACGAGTTCTCGTGATGCCATGAGTAAGTATCCTGAGCGCTGTACGGCGATAGGCCTTCGCTTGCATGCCGATGCAACTTTAGAGTCCTTTGCGCCTTATGGTTTAGAGGATATTTTTAACTTTCAGATTTCCCCAACTCCTCATTTTATAGAGAATGAGGACCGAATGAAGCTCTATCAAGAACGCTTGTCCAAGAAAAATTGGCAAGAAAAATGGAAAAATCTGACTTTCTCAAAAAACTTAAGAAAAATTTAAGTTAGGGACGGTATACTAGGTTCATAAGTTAAGAGGAACTTAACTTAAACTCCTAAAACTTTTTCATAATAATCTCCCTATAAAATTAAGTCGCCCAATCAGGTGGCTTATTTTTTGTCTGTACGGAGAGCTAATAACTTAGCAATAGAAGAAAATAGGGAAATATGGTATAATGAAACGATAGATTTTTGAATAGGAATAAGAACATGTTTGGATTTTTTAAGAAAGATAAAGCTGTAGAAGTTGAGGTTCCAACACAGGTTCCTGCTCATATTGGCATCATCATGGATGGGAATGGTCGTTGGGCTAAAAAACGGATGCAACCACGGGTTTTTGGTCATAAGGCGGGAATGGAAGCCCTCCAAAAAGTGACCAAGGCAGCTAACAAGATGGGAGTTAAGGTCATCACGGTTTATGCCTTTTCAACGGAAAATTGGACACGCCCAGATCAAGAGGTCAAGTTTATCATGAACTTGCCAGTCGAATTTTATGATAACTACGTCCCTGAATTGCACGCAAATAACGTTAAGATTCAGATGATTGGGGAGACAGATCGTTTGCCTAAGCCGACTTTTGAAGCTTTGAAAAAAGCAGAGGAATTGACCAAGAACAATACGGGCTTGATTCTCAATTTTGCGCTTAACTATGGTGGCCGTGCTGAAATTACGCAGGCTCTTAAGGGCTTGGCTCAAGATGTTCTAGATGCTAAAATCAACCCTGGTGACATTACAGAAGATATGATTGGAGACTATCTTTTCACGCAACACTTGCCAAAGGATTTGCGAGATCCTGATTTGATTATCCGTACGAGTGGTGAGTTGCGTTTGAGTAATTTCTTGCCATGGCAAGCAGCATATAGCGAGCTTTATTTTACGGATACCTTGTGGCCTGATTTTGATGAAGCTGCTCTGCAGGAAGCTATTGCTGCCTTTAACCATCGTAATCGCCGTTTTGGAGGAGTTTAGGAGAAGATATGACCAAGGATTTACAAAAGAGAACATTGTTTGCGGTATTGGCCCTGGCCATTTTCCTTCCAGTCTTGTTTGCGGGTGGGCTCTTGTTGCAGATAGGGATTGGCTTGTTAGCGATGCTAGGCGTCCATGAACTCTTGCACATGAAGGGGCTAAAGACTATGACCATTGAGGGTGCTTTGACTCTTTTTGCGACCTTCGCTCTCACAGTTCCTTTAGAAAATTACCTAACATTTTTGCCTGTTGATGGGAATGTGGTTACCTACAGCGTTTTAATTATGATTATGCTAGGGACCACCGTTTTCAGTAAAAGCTATACGATTGAAGATGCCGCTTTTCCAATTGCTGTGAGCTTTTATGTTGGTTTTGGCTTTAATGCCTTACTAGATGCTCGGGTGGCAGGTTTTGACAAGGTACTTTTGGCCCTTTTTATCGTTTGGGCGACAGATAGCGCAGCCTACCTGACAGGGGTGAATTTTGGCAAGCATAAGTTAGCCCCGAGAGTTTCTCCTAATAAGAGTATTGAGGGCTTTGTCGGTGGTATTCTAGGTGCGGTACTGATAACAGTGATTTTCATGTTAGTGGACAGTACAGTTGCTCTTCCCTATGGAATTTATAGGATGAGTCTTTTTGCCACCTTCTTCAGTGTGGCAGGTCAGTTTGGTGACTTGATTGAGAGTGCCATGAAACGCCATTTTGGTGTCAAGGATTCTGGGAAATTTATCCCAGGGCATGGCGGTGTATTGGATCGCTTTGACAGCATGTTGGTTGTGTTTCCAATGATGCACTTATTTGGCCTGTTTTAAAGAAAGGAATATTGAATGATTGGATTGCTAACCTTTATCCTCGTTTTTGGGATTATTGTGGTGGTGCATGAGTTTGGACATTTTTATTTTGCCAAGAAATCAGGCATTCTAGTTCGTGAATTTGCCATTGGTATGGGGCCCAAGATTTTTTCCCATATCGGTAAGGATGGCACTGCTTATACCATTCGAATCCTTCCTCTGGGTGGCTATGTCCGCATGGCAGGCTGGGGTGATGATGCGACAGAAATCAAGACAGGAACTCCGGTCAGTTTGACTCTTGCCGACGATGGTAAGGTCAAACGGATTAACCTCTCAGGGAAGAAACTGGATCAAACAGCTCTTCCTATGCAGGTAACCCAGTTTGACTTTGAAGACAAGCTCTTTATTAAGGGTTTGGTCCTGGAAGAAGAAAAGACTTTTGCAGTGGATCATGATGCAACGGTTGTTGAAGAAGACGGAACCGAAGTGCGCATCGCTCCTTTGGATGTACAGTATCAAAATGCTTCTATCTGGGGCAAGCTCATCACCAACTTTGCAGGTCCTATGAATAACTTTATCTTAGGTGTTGTTGTTTTTTGGATCTTGATCTTTTTGCAAGGCGGTGTTAGAGATACTCAGACCAATCTCTTTCATGTCATGCCAGAAGGAGCTTTGGCGAAGGTGGGCGTAGCTGAGACCGCTCAAATTACCAAGGTCGGCTCGCATGAAGTTAAGAATTGGCAAGACTTGACCCAGGCTGTGGAAGCAGATACCAAGGACAAGACCGCTCCGACCTTAGATGTGACCATTTCTGAAAATGGTAGCGAAAAACAAGTCACGGTGACTCCAGAAGAGAATCAAGGACGTTACATTCTCGGGGTTCAACCGGGAGTCAAGTCAGACCTCCTATCCATGTTTGTTGGTGGATTTACAACTGCTGCTGACTCAGGACTTCGCATCCTTTCGGCTCTGAAAAACTTGATTTTCCATCCAGATTTGAACAAACTCGGTGGTCCCGTTGCCATTTTTAAGGCAAGTAGCGATGCTGCTAAAAATGGTCTTGAGAATGTCCTCTATTTCTTAGCTATGATTTCCATCAATATCGGAATTTTTAACTTGATTCCGATTCCGGCTTTGGATGGTGGAAAGATTGTGCTCAATATCCTAGAGGCTATCCGCCGGAAACCCCTTAAACAAGAAATTGAAACCTATGTCACCATGGCTGGTGTAGTTATCATGGTTGTCTTGATGCTAGCTGTGACCTGGAATGACATTATGCGACTCTTCTTTTAGATAATCGAGGAATATTATGAAACAAAGTAAAATGCTAATCCCAACGCTTCGCGAAATGCCAAGCGATGCTCAAGTTATCAGCCACGCCCTTATGTTGCGTGCTGGTTATGTCCGTCAAGTTTCTGCCGGTGTTTATTCTTACCTACCACTCGCTAACCGTGTGATTGAAAAGGCTAAGAATATCATGCGCCAAGAGTTTGATAAGATTGGTGCGGTGGAGATGTTGGCTCCTGCCCTTCTCAGTGCCGATCTTTGGCGTGAATCAGGCCGTTACGAAACCTATGGTGAAGACCTTTATAAACTGAAAAACCGTGAAAAGTCAGACTTTATCCTAGGTCCGACACACGAAGAAACTTTTACGGCTATTGTTCGTGACTCTGTGAAATCTTACAAGCAATTGCCACTCAACCTTTACCAAATTCAACCGAAGTACCGTGATGAAAAACGTCCACGTAACGGACTTCTCCGTACGCGTGAATTTATCATGAAAGACGGCTATAGTTTCCATGCTAATTACGATAGTTTGGATGTGACTTATGACGAGTACAAGGCAGCCTATGAACGTATTTTTACTCGTAGTGGCTTGGATTTCAAGGCTATCATCGGTGACGGTGGTGCCATGGGTGGTAAGGATAGCCAAGAATTTATGGCCATCACTCCTGCTCGTACAGACCTTGACCGCTGGGTTGTCTTGGACAAGTCAGTTGCCTCATTTGACGAAATTCCTGCAGAAGTGCAAGAAGAAATCAAGGCAGAATTGCTCAAATGGATGGTTTCTGGTGAAGACACCATTGCCTACTCAAGTGAGTCTAGCTATGCAGCTAACTTAGAAATGGCAACAAACGAGTACAAACCAAGTAACCGTGTCGTTGCGGAAGAAGAAGTGACTCGAGTGGAAACTCCAGGTGTTAAATCCATCGATGAAGTGGCAGCCTTCCTTAACGTGCCAGAAGAACAAACAATCAAAACCCTCTTCTACATGGCAGATGGAGAACTTGTTGCAGCCCTTCTAGTTGGAAATGACCAACTCAATGAAGTCAAGTTGAAAAACCACTTGGGAGCAGATTTCTTTGACGTTGCTAGTGAAGAAGAAGTAGCAAATGTTATCCCAGCTGGCTTTGGTTCGCTTGGTCCAGTTGGTTTGCCAGAAAATGTGAAAATCATTGCAGACCGTAAGGTACAAGATGTTCGCAATGCTGTTGTGGGGGCCAACGAAGATGGTTACCACTTGACGGGTGTGAACCCAGGTCGTGATTTCACTGCAGAATACGTGGATATCCGCGAAGTTCGTGAGGGTGAAATTTCACCAGACGGACAAGGCGTTCTTAACTTTGCCCGTGGTATTGAAATCGGTCATATTTTCAAACTCGGAACTCGCTACTCAGCAAGCATGGGTGCAGATGTTTTGGACGAAAATGGCCGTGCTGTGCCAATAATCATGGGTTGTTACGGTATCGGTGTTAGCCGTCTTCTCTCAGCAGTTATGGAGCAACACGCTCGCCTCTTTGTCAACAAAACGCCTAAAGGTGAATACCGTTATGCTTGGGGAGTTAACTTCCCTAAAGAATTAGCACCATTTGATGTGCACTTGATCACTGTCAATGTCAAAGACGAAGAAGCACAAGCCTTGACAGATAAACTGGAAGCTAACTTGATGGATGCTGGTTACGAAGTCTTGACAGACGATCGTAACGAACGTGTCGGAGTGAAGTTTAGCGATAGCGACTTGATTGGTCTGCCAATCCGTATCACTGTTGGGAAGAAAGCAGCCGATGGCATCGTAGAAGTTAAGATTAAGGCGACTGGTGACACCATCGAAGTTCATGCAGACAACTTGCTCGAAACCCTTGAAATCCTCAGCAAGAAATAAAAACTATAATCAGAAGAAAAACAAGGCAAAAATGTAACTAGTTTTTACCTTGTTTTTTCTATATAATGGGGAAAATGAGTAAATGAAGAGGTAAAGGTATGCTAAAATTTCCAAAGGATTTTGTTTGGGGTTCCTCCACTTCTGGACCACAGACAGAAGGACGAGTGCTTGGTGATGGTAAAGGAGATAATCTCTGGGATTATTGGTATCAGGTGGAACCCAATCGCTACTACAATGAGATTGGACCTGACAAAACATCGACTTTCTATGAAAACTGGGAAAAGGATATTGAGCTTTTGGTAGAGACTGGGCATACAGCCTTCCGAACTTCTATCCAGTGGTCTCGTATTTTCCCGCAAGGTTGTGGAGAGGTCAATCCTCAAGGGGTGACTTTCTACCGTCAGGTTTTTGAAGCTATTAAGGCCAAAGGGATTCGTCTCTTAGTCAATCTCTATCACTTCGACCTGCCTTTTGCCCTCCAAGAAGACGGCGATGGTTGGGAAAATAAGGCAACTGTCAAAGCTTATGAAGACTATGCTCGTTTTTGTTTTGAAACTTACGGCGACTTGGTGGACCAATGGATTACCTTTAACGAGCCCATTGTCCCTGTAGAATTTGGCTATTTTTACGATGCTCACTATCCTCACAAGGTAGATGCCAAAGCAGCAGTTAAGGTTGCCTATCACACACAACTGGCTAGTAGTCTTGCGGTTAAGGCCTGTCATGAGATTTTGCCTGATTCCAAGATTGGGATTGTCCTCAACTTGACACCAGCTTATCCACGTAGTCAGCATCCTGCGGATGTCAAGGCCGCTCGCATTGCGGATCTCTTCCAAGCTCAATCTTTCTTAGACCCGTCTGTCTTGGGAGCTTATCCAGAAGAATTAGTAGAAATCTTGTCTGAGCATGATTTGCTGCCAGAGTACACTGTTGAAGAGTTAGAACTCATTCGCGAGAATACAGTTGATTTCCTTGGAGTCAACTACTACCAACCTTTGCGCGTTATGGCACCTCGATTTGCTAAGCATCCTGATAGCCCTCTTCTGCCAGAGCATTTCTACGAACCTTACGTCATGCCGGGCCGTAAAATCAATCCTCACCGCGGTTGGGAAATTTATGAGCAAGGGATTTATGACATCGCCCAAAATATCAAGGAAAACTATGGCAATATCGAGTGGATGTTGACAGAGAATGGCATGGGTGTTGAAGGGGAAGAAAAATTCCGTGAGAATGGCATGATTCAAGACGACTATCGTATCGACTTTGTCAAAGGTCATCTTCGTGAGCTGCACCGTGCTATTGAAGACGGAGCCAACTGTAAGGGTTACTTAATCTGGACCTTTATTGATTGCTGGTCATGGCTCAATAGCTATAAAAACCGCTATGGTTTGGTTGAATTAGACTTGGAAACGCAGGAACGACGCCTGAAGAAATCAGGGCACTGGTTCAAGGAACTCAGCGACCATAATGGATTTTAAGAATAAAAAGAGTGAGATGGCGTTCATCTCACTTTTTATTACAATATCATCACCAAGGTCCCAATCGTAATCAGGATACAGCCAATAATTGTTTTAAACGTCAGGACATCCTGTAGGAAGAAAAAGGCTAGAACGAGGGTAATGACGAGACTGAATTTATCGACAGCAGATACCTCAGTCGCATTGCCCATCTGTAGTGCCTTGTAGTAGCAGAGCCAGGAGGCGCCCATGGGGAAAATCAGACAAGATGGGAAGAGAAGATTAAAGTGCCAAGAAAAACCATATGGCAAATACCTCCTCTATTCATTATAAGTAATTGATGCTGACTTGCCAGGTATCAAGTGAAATCTTGGTAAAATACCAGACAGAAAAACTATACCAATTTTTATCCTTGACAAGTGAGAAAAACAAGTATATACTGTCTTTGCTGATTCTGTAAAAGGGAAATCAGACTATACCAATTTAAGGAGAAAGCACAGTTAGTCTGTGTCGTATATACTATGTGTGGAATTGTCGGTGTTGTTGGAAACACAAATGCAACTGATATTTTGATTCAAGGACTTGAAAAGCTTGAATACCGTGGCTATGATTCTGCGGGAATTTTTGTTCTAGGTGGTGCTGAGAGCCATTTGGTCAAGGCTGTAGGTCGTATCGCAGAATTGTCTGCTAAAACTACTGGCGTTGAGGGAACAACTGGTATCGGACATACGCGTTGGGCCACTCATGGGAAACCAACAGAAGATAATGCTCACCCGCACCGCTCTGAGACTGGACGTTTTGTCTTGGTCCACAATGGGGTGATCGAAAACTATCTTGAAATCAAAGAAGAATACCTTGCAGGTCACCACTTCAAGGGGCAAACAGATACGGAAATCGCCGTTCACTTGATTGGAAAATTTGCGGAAGAGGATGGTCTTTCAGTTCTTGAAGCCTTCAAAAAAGCTCTTCACATCATCCGTGGTTCTTATGCCTTTGCCTTGATTGACTCTGAAAATCCAGATGTTATCTATGTAGCGAAGAATAAATCACCACTTTTGATTGGTCTTGGAGATGGCTACAACATGGTCTGCTCGGATGCTATGGCCATGATTCGTGAGACCAACCAATACATGGAAATCCATGACCAAGAGTTGGTAATCGTTAAGGCTAATAGTGTTGAAGTGCAAGACTACGATGGCAATAGTCGTGAGCGTGCTAGCTACACTGCGGAGCTTGACTTGTCAGATATCGGTAAGGGAACTTACCCTTACTACATGCTCAAGGAAATCGATGAGCAACCAACGGTTATGCGTAAACTCATCCAAGCCTACACGGATGAGGCTGGTCAAGTAGTCGTAGACCCGGCTATCATCCAGGCTGTTCAAGAGGCAGACCGTATCTACATCCTTGCAGCTGGAACATCTTATCACGCAGGATTTGCATCTAAGAAGATGTTGGAAGAATTGACAGATACACCTGTTGAACTTGGAATCTCATCTGAGTGGGGCTATGGTATGCCACTTCTCAGCAAGAAACCACTCTTTATCTTTATCAGCCAGTCTGGTGAAACAGCTGACAGCCGTCAGGTTTTGGTTAAGGCTAATGAAATGGGGATTCCAAGCTTGACAGTGACAAACGTTCCAGGCTCAACTCTTTCACGTGAAGCCAACCATACAATGCTCCTTCACGCGGGTCCTGAAATTGCCGTGGCATCAACCAAGGCCTACACAGCACAAATCGCAGCTCTTGCCTTCCTTGCAAAAGCAGTCGGAGAAGCAAACGGCAATGCCAAAGCGCAAGCCTTTGACCTGGTTCATGAGTTGTCAATCGTAGCTCAGTCTATCGAATCAACCCTTTCAGAAAAAGAAACCATTGATGCCAAGGTTCGTGACCTTCTTGAAACAACTCGTAACGCTTTTTACATTGGACGTGGTCAAGATTACTACGTAGCTATGGAAGCCAGTCTCAAACTCAAAGAGATTTCTTACATCCAATGTGAAGGCTTTGCGGCAGGAGAACTCAAGCATGGAACCATTGCCTTGATTGAAGATGGGACACCTGTCTTGGCTCTCTTGTCAGATCCAGTCCTTGCCAACCATACTCGTGGAAATATCCAAGAGGTCGCAGCCCGTGGTGCCAAAGTTCTCACTATCGCAGAAGAAAATGTTGCTAAAGACACAGACGATATCGTTCTTACGACTGTCCACCCTTACCTTTCACCAATCTCAATGGTCGTACCAACGCAATTGGTCGCTTACTTTGCAACACTCCATCGTGGCCTTGATGTGGACAAACCACGTAACCTTGCTAAGTCAGTAACAGTAGAATAAGCTAAGAAAGTCTAGTTCATCTAGGCTTTTTCTAATGAGCAAATTCATTGAAAATAAAACTAATTAGTGATAAAATACCCTAAAAACTAAAAGAGATAGCGAGGAAACAGGATGGTAGAATTAGGAATTTCAACATTTGGTGAAACAACAGCTCTAGAAGCGACTGGGCATATTTACAGTCATGATGAACGCATTCGTCAGTTGGTGGCAGAAATTGAGCTGGCTGATAAGGTTGGTTTGGATGTGTACGGGATTGGGGAGCATCATCGGGAGGACTTTGCGGTATCGGCGCCAGAGATTGTTCTTGCAGCTGGTGCGGTTAATACCAAGAAGATTCGTTTGACTAGTGCGGTCAGCATTCTATCGAGTATGGATCCGATTCGCTTGTTCCAACAATATGCCACCATCGATGCCTTGTCAAATGGACGGGCAGAGATTATGGCAGGGCGTGGTTCATTCACCGAGTCCTTCCCTCTGTTTGGCTATGACTTGAAAGACTACGAAGCTCTTTTTGATGAAAAGTTAGACCTGCTTCAGCTGGCAAATGAAAGCACCAAAGTGAATTGGCAGGGGCAATTGACCCAAAGCATTGCTGGAAAAGAAGTCTATCCTCGTCCTGTTCAGGACAAATTGCCATTGTGGGTGGCGACAGGTGGTCATGTAGAGTCAACAGTGAAGATTGCTCAGGCGGGGCTGCCGATTGTCTATGCCATTATCGGTGGAAATCCGCGTTATTTTAAAAAGTTAATTCAAGCTTATCGTGAGATTGGGAGCGAAGCTGGCCATGCCAGTCATGAGCTAAAGGTCGGAGCCCATTCTTGGGGATGGATTGCTGAAGATGGCGAGCAGGCTGTAAAAGATTATTTCCATCCGACTAAGCAAGTGGTGGATGCGATTTCCAAGGACCGTCCACACTGGCAGGAGTTGACCTATGAGCAATATTTGGAGCAAGTTGGTCCAAATGGTGCCATGTTTGTGGGCAATCCAGATCAGGTGGCAGAAAAATTGATTCGCATGATTGAGGATTTAGACTTGGACCGTTTCATGCTCCATCTACCGCTTGGTTCTATGCCACATGATCAAGTTCTGAGAGCTATTGAACTCTTCGGCACACAAGTGGCGCCGAAAATACGTGCTTACTTTGCCATGAAAGAGGCTTAATAAAAAATCCTAATCAGGCTTATTAGGAAAATAAATATTGTACAAAACTCAATCCCCCGAGCGTTAAGGCTTGGGGGATTGTTCTATAGGAGGGCTAGTTTAGTTCTCTTTTTTGTTTTTTAGCAAGAACCCGAGACCTAGAAGGGCAAGGATGCTGAATCCAGCAAGGGCAAGAAGGGATTTGTTCTCAGTACCTGTGTTTGGAAGGACTTTCTGAGAAAGAGTCTCTGTAGCAGTTCCTTGAGAGTCAGGATTTGCTACTAGGTTTTGGGCTATGTCTTGTTCTGATTCAACTTCCAAGCTAGAAAGATCAAATTCTGGTTTTTCTTCAACAGCTGGGGCGACAATAGCACCACCTTGAGACAAGCGGAGAACAACGGCAGTGAGAGCGTTCAATTTCAAGCCTTTTTCAGTCCATTCGAGACCTTGAGGGTTAGCAATTCCTACTGGTCCTGCTTGGTTTTCATCTGCGAGAACTTCGGCCTTTCTCAAGTGAGCAAAGGCAGTCCCCAAGTTGAATTCGCGGGCCTTATCATCTGCATTGACAAAGACTGCGTAGACATCGCCGTTTGGAGCAGTGATTTGGTAGCCGATGGTCACATCTTCTTTTTCAACGCCATTTTGTCCTGGAACAGTAATGAGGTGGACGCGCTCTTTGATGTCTTGCAGACTCTTGAGTCGGAAGGCATCTGTCGATTGACGAAGGGCGATCAATCCTTTCATGTAGTTACGGCTCTTGACATTTTCAGGATATGCTTTGCCATCTGTTGCCTTGGTCCAATCGAACTTGTTGACAGCATCACTAGAGTCATAAGAGTCATGGATAAAGTAAGGATAGACAAATGACTTGCCGTCTTTGTCACGTAACAAGTGAGACTTGTTTGGAACCTTATCGTCTGGAACAGGAGTCTTGTAGGCTGGATCAAGGAATTGTTTGGTACGTCCGTATTCCTGACCAGAGTGGATAAACGGAGTTCCTTGAGCAGTCAAGACCATGAGGTTTCCAAGTCGCAAACGACGATGAATCTCAGCGTAGTTTTCAGCCTTGCTAGGGTCTTTTTTGATCGACTGGGCAATGATGTCAAAGAGGGTCAAGTTATCATGGGCTGCGATATACTGGATAACATCTCCAGGATTGTCAGCCTCAAAGTTAGTTGGTTGGGCAATGAGATTTTTAAAGATGGTATTGATATCGCGTTTGCCACCCGTGATAAAGGCAGGTTGACCTTCGTTTGGATAGCCAGACTTGAGGTTGTTGCGGATGTCGTCTGAAAAGACAGCGACAGTATCTGTTTTCTTCATCCAATCTTGGTCAGCAGCTTGTACAGGCGTATTTTCATCACCAGTATAGGTTCTCCAGCCTTCACCTAGCATGATAAGATTTGGATTGAGGGCGCGTGCAGCCTTGTAAGCTTCTTCGATTGAAGCTGCATCGTGGTCACCCATCATATCAAATCGGAAACCATCTACTTTGTAGGTTTCAACCAGATACTTGATGGAGTCTACCAAGACACGTTTAGACATGTAGTGGGTAGTTCCCAAACGGCCGCCTCCGAAGCTAGTACGTGGAGTTCCGTCTGCATCCATAAAGTGATAGTAGTTTGGCTCAATATCTTCAAAAATGTCAACATTTGCAGTATGGTTGTAGACCACGTCCAAGATAGCCCCCATGCCACGTTTATGGATCTCGTTGATGAGATTTTTGAATTCTGCGATACGTTTTTCTGGATCCTTAGGATCGCTTGAGTACATACCAGTCAAGGAGAAGTAGTTTTGAGGGTCATATCCCCAGTTGTAGTTGCTGTTGCTTGAAGCGTAGGCAGACAAACGTTCTTGGTTCTTCAATTCATTGACAAAGTAGTAAGACAAGACTGGAAGGAGCTGGATGTGGGTCACACCCAAGTCTTTGAGATAGTCCAGTTTTTCGATAAAGGCTTCAAAGGTACCAAATGGCTTGGTCAAGTCTTTTGCGATGGCAGGATCCGAAGTGAAGTCACGCACATGAGCCTCATAGATAACAGCATCTTCACGTGATTTGAAGTTACGAATCTTTCCATAGGTCAAGTCTTGAGGTCCTAGTTTGGCTGGATCGACAAAGGCAGCCTTAGCGACCTTATGAGCGGCATCTGTTTTTGCTAGGTCACTGTTCCAAGCCGCTAATGATTTGGCATAAGGGTCAAGAACGAGGACAGTTTTACCTTGGCGCTCGATTTGGTAGTGGTAGTAGTAGCCAGTGTAGTTGCTGATACCGAGACCAGAGTTTGCATCCAGAGTTTGTTTCCAGGTTCCTTTTTCTCCTTTTTCAAGGGCGACAGTTCCAACTACTTTTTCAGGATCTTTCTTGTCATAGACAACAACGGAAACCTTATCAGCACTTGGAGACCAGAGGGTGAGGTCAACACGCTTACCATCTTCTTTTAGAGTTGCGCCGAGTGGACCATCGTAACTGTAGGACTCATCCTTGAGGCGCCAGCTTGAACGTGTGGTAAAGCGGTCTGAATTGTAGCTGACAGTGTACGGGTGTTGGGTGTCAGAGAAGTTGCCGATGTAGGTCACTTTTTTACCTGCCTCATCCACTTCCACGTCTGTGATAGCTACTTTATTCCCTTGGTAATCAGTGATGCTGGAGTGTTTGAGGATATCGTCTTTCTTAGCTCCAACGAGGGTAGAAAAACTGCTTTCGATACGAGATTTAGCCACGTGTTGGGCACCAGTCATACGGATATCGTGAACGTAGTAGGGGTTGGTGTAGATGGTTTCGTCATCATCTTTGAGGAAAATCTGACTGTGATTTTTTAGATCAGTGAATTTATAATCTTCTTTTCTGATTTTCACATCATCGCCTTTCTTGCTTTCGTCTAGTAATAAAAATCCAAATTCTCTTGCAGCTTCATTGAGTGGGATATCAATGTAACGGCCATATTTTCCAGTTGCTGTAAAGTCAGTACCGTCAGGCCATTCTCCACTGCTTGGGTTTTTAACATCGCCCCAATACCAGAGAGATTTTTTGTCATAGTTTCCATCGGTGCGGTAGTAGTTGACACGAATAGTTCCTGCTGGTTGAGGGCGGTAGTTGTATACCTTGTAGTTTTCATCTAGCCAGGCCTCATTCATTTTTGGAGAGAGGCGCTCTACAGAACGGTCCCCTGTCAGGTTATCCCCCTTGGTATTGTTGATGAGGAAGCTGACTTTCTTGGCTTGCTCATTTTTGAGTTTGACATCTAGATAATAGCCGTAGTCATCTTGCTTGGCATCCTTGAAGGACTTGGCTCCATTGGGCCAGTTTTCAGACGGCTTCTCAACATCGTCCCAAGTCCAAAGACCTTGAGAATCTTTGTTTTCTTCAGGGAGTTTTTTTACATGGATACGGAAGTAGTTGTCTGCGATTGGTTCTTCAGAGGATGTGTCAGCTTGTGGTTTTTGTTCTGAAGTTGGCGTTGCAATGCTGTTATCTACTTTCTCTTCCTTGCTGTTAGCCTGGCTTGTAGTAGCATCTTCTGTTTTGGGTGTTTCTGGCGCTGTAGTAGTTTCCCCAGCTGGAGCTTCCTTTTTAGAATCAAGGGAAGCGTTTGCATTCTTTTGTTCAGAAATAGGCGTTTCCTTTTGAGTTTGACTCGTTTCAGTCTCAGTAGGGGCCTTGGTCACAGCGCTGGTATTTTCCTGAGTTTGAGGAAGGTTTTCATTAGCCGAAATAGTTGGCATTGTAGCAGAAAGCATGACAATGCTTGCACCAATGAGGACAGAACCAGTTCCGTTCTTCAAGGAACGGATACCGTAAATCATTTTTTTCTTAGTTTGAGATGGGATCTTCTTCATCACAATTCTCCTTGTGTAGTTGTTCCCTATCAGTATAGCACGAGGTAAACATTAGTGCAAGCGTTTTCCTAACTTTTAAGAGAAAATATAATGCTTCATTCTCTTGAAATTTTAAAATAATATATAGGAAAAGATTGTTTAAAAAATAGTAAAAAACCTTGAAAAATCTAGCTAAATAAGGTATAATAAGAGTAATCATTTGTCGTAGGTTTTGTCTGAAATATTGTCCAGACAAGGCTCACAGCAGTTAAATCTTCTGAAAAAGTCAGATTTAGCTGCTCTTTTTGTGCTTTTTTTCAGGTTTTTGAGTGCTTGTAACAAAGATTTAAAGATTCTGAAAATTCGTCAAAGGGACACGGTGATAGGGGTTTTAAAAACCATATGACGATTAGAAAAGCCTGATTGACAAGGCTTGGAATTTATTTACAAAGGAGAATCATCTTGGCAGGACATGACGTTCAATACGGGAAACATCGTACCCGTCGTAGTTTTTCAAGAATCAAAGAAGTTCTTGACTTACCAAATTTGATTGAAATTCAAACGGATTCATTCAAAGATTTCCTAGATCACGGTCTTAAGGAAGTATTTGAAGATGTATTGCCAATTTCAAACTTCACAGACACAATGGAGTTGGAATTTGTTGGCTATGAAATCAAGGAACCAAAATACACGCTCGAAGAAGCTCGTATCCACGATGCTAGCTACTCAGCACCCATTTTTGTAACCTTCCGCTTGATTAATAAAGAAACAGGCGAAATCAAGACCCAAGAAGTCTTCTTTGGTGATTTCCCAATCATGACCGAAATGGGTACTTTCATCATCAATGGTGGTGAACGTATTATCGTTTCTCAGTTGGTCCGCTCACCAGGTGTTTACTTTAATGACAAAGTAGACAAGAACGGTAAAGTGGGCTACGGTTCTACTGTTATCCCTAACCGTGGAGCTTGGTTGGAACTGGAAAGCGACTCAAAAGACATCGCTTATACTCGTATTGACCGTACTCGTAAGATTCCATTTACAACCTTGGTTCGTGCGCTTGGTTTCTCAGGTGATGATGAAATCTTTGATATCTTTGGTGATAGCGAATTGGTTCGCAACACCGTTGAAAAAGATATTCACAAGAATCCAATGGACTCTCGTACAGACGAAGCTTTGAAAGAAATTTATGAACGCCTTCGTCCAGGTGAGCCCAAGACTGCTGAAAGCTCACGTAGCTTGCTTGTGGCACGTTTCTTTGACCCACGCCGCTACGATTTGGCAGCTGTTGGTCGTTACAAGATCAATAAAAAACTCAACGTTAAAACACGCTTGCTCAACCAAACCATTGCGGAGCCATTGGTAGACCCTGAAACTGGTGAAATCTTGGTAGAAGCTGGTACCATTATGACTCGTAGCGTGATCGAAAGTATCGAGAGTCACTTGGATGGCGACTTGAACAAGATCGTTTATATTCCAAACGATGCAGCTGTTTTGACAGAACCAGTTGTGCTTCAAAAATTCAAGGTTGTTGCCCCAACAGACCCAGACCGTGTTGTAACCATCATCGGAAATGCCAATCCAGATGACAAGGTTCGTGTTGTAACTCCTGCAGATATCCTTGCAGAGATGAGCTACTTCCTCAACTTGGCTGAAGGTATTGGACGTGTGGATGATATCGACCACCTTGGGAACCGTCGTATCCGTGCAGTTGGTGAATTGCTTGCCAACCAAGTACGTCTTGGACTTTCTCGTATGGAACGTAATGTCCGTGAACGCATGTCTGTTCAGGACAATGAAGTTTTAACACCACAACAAATCATCAACATCCGTCCTGTAACAGCTGCAGTTAAAGAATTCTTTGGTTCATCACAGTTGTCACAGTTCATGGACCAACACAACCCGCTTTCTGAGTTGTCTCACAAACGCCGTTTGTCAGCCTTGGGACCTGGTGGTTTGACTCGTGACCGTGCTGGATATGAAGTCCGTGACGTGCACTACACTCACTATGGTCGTATGTGTCCAATCGAGACGCCTGAAGGACCAAACATCGGTTTGATTAATAACTTGTCATCTTACGGACACTTGAACAAGTATGGATTTGTTCAAACACCGTACCGTAAGGTTGACCGCGAAACAGGTGTAGTCACAAACGAAATCGTTTGGTTGACAGCCGATGAAGAAGATGAATTTACTGTAGCGCAGGCTAACTCTCGCCTCAACGAAGATGGTACTTTTGCTGAGAAAGTTGTCATGGGACGTCACCAAGGGGTCAACCAAGAGTATCCAGCAGAAGTGGTTGACTACATGGACGTGTCACCCAAACAAGTAGTTGCCGTTGCGACAGCATGTATTCCTTTCTTGGAGAACGATGACTCCAACCGTGCCCTCATGGGTGCCAACATGCAACGTCAGGCTGTGCCTTTGATTGATCCAAAAGCACCTTACGTTGGTACTGGTATGGAATACCAAGCAGCTCATGACTCTGGTGCTGCTGTTATTGCTCAGTATGATGGTAAAGTTACATACGCAGATGCTGACAAGGTAGAAGTACGCCGCGAAGATGGTTCATTGGACGTTTACCACATCCAAAAATTCCGTCGTTCAAACTCAGGTACTGCCTACAACCAACGCACTCTCGTTAAAGTTGGCGATGTTGTTGAAAAAGGCGATTTTATCGCTGACGGACCTTCTATGGAAAAAGGGGAAATGGCGCTTGGACAAAACCCAATCGTTGCCTACATGACTTGGGAAGGTTACAACTTTGAGGATGCCGTTATCATGAGCGAACGCTTGGTCAAAGACGATGTCTACACATCTGTCCACCTCGAAGAATACGAATCAGAAACACGCGATACAAAGCTTGGGCCTGAAGAAATTACTCGTGAAATTCCAAATGTTGGTGAAGATGCTCTTAAAGACCTTGACGAAATGGGTATTATCCGTATCGGTGCTGAGGTTAAAGAAGGCGATATCCTTGTAGGTAAAGTCACACCTAAGGGAGAGAAAGACCTTTCAGCTGAAGAACGTCTCTTGCACGCTATCTTCGGAGACAAGTCTCGTGAAGTGCGTGACACTTCTCTTCGTGTACCACACGGTGCCGATGGTGTTGTTCGTGATGTTAAGATCTTTACACGTGCAAATGGCGATGAGTTGCAATCTGGCGTTAACATGCTGGTTCGCGTCTACATCGCTCAAAAACGTAAGATCAAAGTCGGAGATAAGATGGCCGGACGTCACGGAAACAAAGGGGTTGTCTCTCGTATCGTCCCTGTAGAAGACATGCCTTACCTTCCAGACGGAACTCCAGTCGACATCATGTTGAACCCACTTGGGGTACCATCACGTATGAATATCGGTCAGGTTATGGAACTCCACCTTGGTATGGCAGCCCGTACTCTTGGTATCCACATCGCAACACCAGTCTTTGACGGAGCAAGTTCTGAAGACCTTTGGGACACTGTTAAAGAAGCAGGTATGGATAGCGATGCCAAAACAATCCTTTATGATGGACGTACAGGTGAGCCGTTTGACAACCGTGTATCAGTTGGTGTCATGTACATGATCAAACTCCACCACATGGTTGATGATAAATTGCACGCGCGTTCAGTCGGACCATACTCAACCGTTACCCAACAACCACTCGGAGGTAAAGCTCAGTTTGGTGGACAACGTTTCGGTGAGATGGAAGTTTGGGCTCTTGAAGCCTACGGTGCGTCAAATGTTCTCCAAGAAATCTTGACTTACAAGTCTGACGATATCAACGGACGTTTGAAAGCTTATGAAGCCATTACAAAAGGAAAACCAATTCCAAAACCAGGTGTTCCAGAATCCTTCCGAGTTCTTGTAAAAGAATTGCAATCTCTTGGTCTTGACATGCGTGTCCTTGACGAAGACGACCAAGAAGTGGAACTTCGCGACTTGGATGAAGGAATGGACGAAGATGTCATCCACGTAGATGACCTTGAAAAAGCCCGCGAAAAAGCGGCCCAAGAGGCTAAAGCAGCCTTTGAAGCTGAAGAAGCTGAGAAAGCAACAAAAGCGGAAGCAACAGAAGAAGCTGCTGAACAAGAATAAGCAGTTCACTTAGAATAGAAAGGGAAGAAATAGTGGTTGATGTAAATCGTTTTAAAAGTATGCAAATCACCCTAGCTTCTCCAAGCAAAGTCCGTTCATGGTCTTATGGAGAAGTCAAAAAACCTGAAACAATCAATTACCGTACGTTGAAACCAGAACGTGAAGGACTCTTTGACGAAGTCATCTTTGGGCCTACAAAAGACTGGGAATGTGCTTGTGGTAAGTACAAACGCATTCGTTACAGAGGGATTGTTTGTGACCGCTGTGGGGTTGAAGTAACGCGTACGAAAGTTCGTCGTGAGCGTATGGGGCACATCGAGTTGAAGGCTCCTGTATCTCACATCTGGTACTTCAAGGGGATTCCAAGCCGTATGGGCTTGACCCTTGATATGAGTCCTCGTGCCCTCGAGGAAGTTATCTACTTTGCGGCTTACGTGGTGATTGATCCTAAGGATACACCACTTGAGCACAAGTCTATCATGACAGAGCGCGAATACCGTGAGCGCTTGCGTGAGTATGGTTATGGATCATTCGTTGCCAAGATGGGTGCCGAAGCCATCCAAGACCTTTTGAAACAAGTAGATCTTGAAAAAGAAATTGCTGAACTCAAAGAAGAGTTGAAAACAGCTACTGGACAAAAACGTGTCAAAGCCATCCGCCGTTTGGATGTTTTGGATGCCTTTTACAAGTCTGGAAACAAACCTGAATGGATGGTTCTCAACATCCTTCCGGTTATTCCACCAGATCTTCGTCCAATGTTGCAGTTGGATGGTGGCCGCTTTGCCTCATCTGACTTGAATGACCTTTATCGCCGTGTTATCAACCGTAACAACCGTTTGGCTCGTTTGCTTGAGTTGAATGCACCAGGTATCATCGTTCAAAATGAGAAGCGTATGCTTCAAGAAGCGGTTGACGCTTTGATTGACAATGGTCGTCGTGGTCGCCCGATCACAGGACCAGGTAGCCGTCCGCTTAAATCATTGAGCCACATGCTTAAAGGGAAACAAGGACGCTTCCGTCAAAACTTGCTCGGTAAACGTGTTGACTTCTCAGGACGTTCCGTTATCGCCGTTGGTCCAACGCTTAAGATGTACCAATGTGGTGTGCCACGCGAAATGGCGATTGAGCTCTTTAAACCATTCGTCATGCGTGAAATCGTTGCGCGTGACATCGTGCAAAACGTGAAAGCAGCAAAACGCTTGGTAGAACGCGGAGACGAACGTATCTGGGATATCCTCGAAGAAGTGATTAAAGAACACCCAGTGCTTTTGAACCGCGCACCGACCCTTCACCGTTTGGGTATCCAAGCCTTCGAGCCAGTCTTGATTGATGGTAAGGCCCTTCGCTTGCACCCACTTGTCTGTGAAGCCTACAATGCCGACTTTGACGGGGACCAAATGGCCATCCACGTACCGCTTTCAGAAGAAGCCCAAGCAGAAGCTCGTATCTTGATGTTGGCTGCTGAGCATATCTTGAACCCGAAAGATGGTAAACCAGTTGTTACTCCATCACAGGACATGGTTTTGGGGAACTACTACTTGACTATGGAAGAAGCTGGTCGTGAGGGTGAAGGAATGGTCTTTAAAGACCGTGACGAAGCGGTTATGGCTTACCGTAATGGTTATGTTCACCTCCACTCACGTGTTGGTATTGCAACAGACAGCCTTAACAAACCATGGACAGAAGAGCAAAAACACAAGGTCTTGCTGACAACAGTTGGTAAAATCCTCTTCAACGACATCATGCCAGAGGGTCTGCCTTACTTGCAAGAACCAACAAATGCCAACTTAACAGAAGGTGTTCCAGCTAAATACTTCTTGCCACTAGGTGGAGATATCAAGGAAGCAATCAGCAATCTTGAACTCAACCCTCCATTCAAGAAGAAAAATCTTGGGAATATCATCGCTGAAATCTTCAAACGTTTCCGTACGACAGAAACTTCTGCCCTACTTGACCGCATGAAGAACCTCGGTTACCACCACTCAACTCTTGCAGGTTTGACAGTGGGTATTGCCGATATCCCAGTTGTTGAAGACAAGGCTGAAATCATTGAAGAATCACACAAACGTGTAGAACAAATCACCAAACAATTCCGTCGTGGTATGATTACGGACGATGAGCGCTACAACGCTGTTACAGCTGAATGGCGTGCAGCTCGTGAAAAATTGGAGAAACGTTTGGTTGCCAACCAAGATCCTAAGAACCCAATCGTTATGATGATGGACTCTGGAGCCCGTGGTAACATCTCAAACTTCTCACAGCTTGCCGGTATGCGTGGTCTGATGGCCGCTCCGAATGGACGTATCATGGAATTGCCAATCCTTTCAAACTTCCGCGAAGGTTTGTCAGTACTCGAAATGTTCTTCTCAACTCACGGTGCCCGTAAAGGTATGACCGATACGGCCCTTAAGACAGCCGACTCAGGTTACTTGACTCGTCGTTTGGTTGACGTTGCCCAAGACGTTATCATCCGTGAGGACGACTGTGGAACAGACCGTGGTCTCTTGATCCGTTCTATCGCAGAAGGAAAAGAGATGATCGAGTCTCTCGAAGAACGCCTCAATGGTCGTTACACTAAGAAAACTGTTAAACACCCAGAAACTGGTGCAGTGATCATTGGTCCAAATGAGTTGATTACAGAAGACAAGGCGCGTGAAATTGTTAATGCTGGTGTGGAAGAAGTTACTATCCGCTCTGTATTTACATGTAACACTCGTCATGGTGTCTGCCGTCACTGTTACGGTATCAACTTGGCGACTGGTGATGCGGTTGAAGTTGGTGAAGCAGTTGGTACAATCGCTGCCCAATCTATCGGGGAACCTGGTACACAGCTTACAATGCGCACCTTCCACACGGGTGGGGTTGCCTCAAATACCGATATCACTCAGGGTCTTCCTCGTGTCCAAGAAATCTTTGAAGCCCGCAATCCTAAAGGGGAAGCGGTCATCACAGAGGTCAAAGGACAAGTTACTGCTATCGAAGAAGACGCGTCAACTCGTACTAAGAAAGTCTTCGTTAAGGGTGAAACTGGCGAAGGTGAGTACGTGGTTCCATTTACAGCCCGTATGCGTGTTGAAGTTGGAGACCAAGTCTCTCGCGGTGCAGCATTGACAGAAGGTTCTATCCAACCAAAACGTCTCCTTGCTGTTCGTGATGTCTTGTCAGTTGAAACTTACCTTCTCGGTGAAGTACAAAAAGTTTACCGTAGCCAAGGGGTAGAAATCGGTGACAAACACATCGAGGTAATGGTTCGTCAAATGATCCGTAAAGTTCGTGTCATGGATCCAGGTGACACAGACCTTCTTATGGGTACCCTCATGGACATCAACGACTTTACAGATGCTAACAAGGATGTTCTTATCGCAGGTGGAGTTCCAGCGACTGGTCGCCCAGTTCTTATGGGAATCACCAAAGCCTCACTTGAAACAAATAGTTTCTTGTCAGCGGCTTCCTTCCAGGAAACAACTCGTGTCCTTACAGATGCGGCCATCCGTGGTAAGAAAGATCATCTCCTTGGACTCAAGGAAAATGTTATCATTGGTAAGATCATCCCAGCTGGTACTGGTATGGCTCGCTACCGTAACCTTGAACCACAAGCTATCAATGAAGCAGAATATCTGGCTCCAGAACAAGAAGAGGCAGAACTTGCTCCTGTAGAGGAAGTTGTGGAAATCCAAGTTGAAGAGACAGTAGAATAAAAGCAAACAAGAGAACCTTTGGGTTCTCTTTGTTTTATTTCAGAAAAATTTTCCCACTTTTTCATAAAGTATGGTAGAATAGAAGAACTAAAATGCCAAGGAGGTGTCCGTATGGAACAAACATTCTTTATCATTAAGCCAGATGGTGTGAAAAGAGGGCTGGTTGGTCAGGTTCTGAAAAGAATTGAGGAGCGTGGTTTCAAAATCGAAAAATTAGAGTTGCGTTCAGCAGTTTCAGAAGATTTGATTGACCAGCACTATCAAGACTTGGTTGAAAAAAGTTTTTATCCTCCTATTCGTCAGTTTATGACCTCAGGACCAGTAGTGGTGGGCATTCTATCAGGTCCGAAAGTGATTGAAACTTGGCGGACCATGATGGGGGCTACTCGTCCAGAAGAAGCTCTACCAGGAACTATCCGAGGAGATTTTGCTAAGGCTGCAGGAGACAATCAAGCCATTCAAAATGTAGTTCATGGCTCCGATTCTGAAGCTTCTGCAAAACGTGAAATTGCTCTCTGGTTTAAGGATTAGACTGATAAAAAACAGTTCTGTACACAACAGAGCTGTTTTTTGGTCAGTTGAGCACAAAAAATGGACACTTGAGGCGGAAACAATCATTTCAAACTCCTCACAAGGTATAATCCCATATAGGGAGGGAAAAGAAATGGTAAAATCAATTCGCCTATTATTGTTGGCTGCAGTCATCCAGATTAGTTTTTCTAGTTGTCTATTATGGAAAGAATCCTTTTTATCTTTAAAACAGACCAATGCTTACTTTTTGATTTTGATAGTAGGATTTTCTGCTCTTTGTGCTGGGATAAATTATTTTCATACAGCAGACCAGTCAAAGCACAGTATTTTACATGTTCAAAAGAAAGTGAGTCTTATTTATGGCCTCCTTTTAGTAGTCAATCTTCTGGCAACCTGTCTGCTTCTCTCAGAAAGCATCCAAACCACTAGCAGACTGCAGCAGGAACTGATTGACCTCTTTTTACCCTCCTTCTTTTTCTTGCTAGGAGTAGATCTATTGATTTTCTTACCTTTTGATAAAATTTTTCGAGATATAGAAAATTACCTAAATAAAAAGAAAACAGTCATCATTTCCGTTTTAGCTACTGTGCTTTTCCTGAGAAATCCTTTTGTAATTGCCTCGATTCTCTTGTATGTCGGTATCGGATTTCTATGTGCGCGTTTCCTTTTTCCCAAATGCCTTCACAGAGAAATTTCCTTTTATAGCCATCTGATTCGAGATATCTTGTTTGTTTTTGCGATTTTTCTATTCTTTTAAGTAGAGGTTGATTCTTTAAAATCATTATAGTAAGTTTGTAAAGAAAATTCACACAAAAGGAAACTTTTTGGTATAATAGTAGCATGCACATAAAAAATGAAGAAGAGCTTCTAGCTCTCGGAGAAAGATTAGGTCGTATCCTGCAAAAAGACGATGTTCTGATCTTAACGGGTGAGTTGGGCGCGGGTAAAACAACCTTTACAAAGGGCCTTGCCAAGGGTTTGGATATCCGTCAGATGATTAAAAGTCCAACCTATACCATTGTAAGAGAGTATGAAGGACGCTTGCCACTTTACCACTTGGATGTCTACCGTATCGAAGGTGATGCTGATTCTATTGACTTGGATGAGTTTCTCTTTGGTGGTGGTGTGACTGTTATTGAGTGGGGGCATCTTTTGGGTGAGGATTTACCAGATTCTTATTTGGAGTTGGAAATTTTGAAAGAAGCCGACGGTCGTTGCCTTCAATTTATAGCTCATGGCTCTCGAGCTGAACACCTAATTAAGGAGCTTCAGGATGGAGTATGAATTGTGTATTCGTGAGGCTGAGATCCAAGATGCCGCAGCTTTGGTTGCATTTTTAAATCAAGTCGGTCGAGAGACAGACTACACTAGCTTGGATGAACATGGCATAGGGATGACTGCGTCTGAAATGGCTCTTTTTATCGAAAAACAAGCTTCTTCAGAAAATCAAATTACTCTTCTCGCCTTACTGAATAATGAGATTGCAGGTGTTTTGAATATCACTGCTGATCAGCGTGTAAGGGTTCGGCATATTGGAGATGTTTTTTTGGCGATTCAAAAGAAATTTTGGAACCAAGGTTTGGCTACCCTACTTCTAGAAGAAGGTATTGAGTGGGCTAAAGCCAGTGCTGTTTTGCGTCGCTTACAACTTAGTGTGCAAAAACGAAATGAGGCCGCTATCCACCTCTATTCAAAAATGGGATTTATAACAGAAGGCTTGCAAGAAAGAGGAGCCTATTTAGCAGAAGGGACATTTTTAGATGTTTGCCTTATGGGCAGACTGATAGATGAATAACGAGATGATCAAAAAATTAATTGGAATGGTGCTAGCTTTTCTAGCAGTAACAGTTGTAGGTGTAGCGGTTTATGGTTACACTATTTTCCAACAAGGAACAGCAACTTTGAGTGAAAAGACTTATAAAAAGATTGGTGAAGAAACCAACGTTATCGAGGCGACGGAGCCTTTGACCATTCTCTTAATGGGGGTAGATACGGGAAATGTGGAACGTACAGATCCATGGGTAGGAAATAGTGATTCCATGATTCTCCTGACCGTTAATCCGAAGACGAAGAAAACCACTATGATGAGTTTGGAACGGGATATTTTAACCAAGATTGACCTTGGAGACGGCCAAGTTCAGGAAGCTAAACTCAATGCTGCCTATGCCAATGGCGGTGCGGAACTGGCGATTTCTACTATTCAAAAGATGATGAATATCCACATTGACCGCTATGTGATGGTTAACATGCAGGGGCTTCAACAATTGGTGGATGCAGTTGGTGGAATTACCGTCAACAATACACTTGGTTTCCCAATTTCGATTGCTGACCAAGAGGAGTTTAATAAGATTTCTATCGGTGTTGGAGAACAAACTTTGAATGGTGAGGAAGCCCTGGTGTATTCACGGATGCGTTACCAAGACCCAGAAGGAGACTATGGTCGTCAAAAACGTCAACGTGAAGTCATTCAAAAAATCGTTGAGAAGGTTTTGAGCCTAAACAGTGTGAGTCATTATCAAGGCATCCTCAAAGCTTTGAGTGATAACATGCAGACCAATGTGGACTTATCAGCTAAGAGCATTCCACAATTGCTCGGCTATCAAGATTCCTTCAAGAATATCGAAACGCATCAATTGCGTGGGGAAGATGCTGAGCTACAGGGAATTTCTTATCAGATTGTCACTTCAGAACATATGCTCGAGATGCAAAATCTCTTGCGTCGTTCACTAGGTAAAGAGCCAGTGACAGAATTGGAAACCAATGCGGTACTGTACGAAACAGCCTTTGGTCGGGCAGCACCTTCAACCAGTACTAACGCTTCAAACGAAGAAGCAGAATAAGAAAAGAATCAAATCGTGGGAAATTTCCTGCGATTTTTTCAAAAAAATTCGAATAGATAAGTAGGAGGAAACATGAAAGCAGAAATTATTGCTGTCGGAACAGAAATTTTAACAGGGCAGATTGTCAATACCAATGCTCAGTTTTTATCAGAGAAACTAGCCGAAATCGGGGTAGATGTCTACTTCCAAACTGCTGTTGGAGATAATGAAGCTCGTCTTTTGTCCTTGCTGGAGATTGCGAGCCAACGTAGTAATCTTGTGATTTTGACAGGGGGCTTGGGGCCAACTGAGGATGATTTGACCAAACAAACTCTGGCAAAATTTTTAGGAAAAAATCTAGTGTTTGACCCTCAAGCGCAAGAGAAACTGGATATCTTTTTTGCTCATAGACCTGACTATGCTCGGACACCGAATAATGAGCGCCAAGCCCAAATTGTAGAAGGGGCGACTCCACTGCCAAATGAGACAGGTTTAGCAGTAGGAGGGGTGTCAGAAGTGGATGGTGTGACCTACGTGGTCCTCCCAGGACCACCTAGTGAATTGAAACCCATGGTCTTAAATCAACTCTTACCCAAGTTAATGACTGGTACCAAGTTATACTCACGAGTGCTCCGTTTCTTTGGAATTGGGGAGAGTCAGTTGGTGACCATTTTGGCGGATTTGATTGACCATCAAACCGATCCGACCTTGGCGCCGTATGCCAAGACGGGAGAAGTGACCTTGCGCTTGTCTACAAAAGCAGTTAGTCAAGAAAAGGCTGATCAAGCACTGGATATCTTAGAAAATCAAATCTTGAGTCGCCAAACTTTCGAGGGAATTTCTCTACGAGACATCTGTTATGGATATGGGGAAGAAACCAGTCTCGCAAGTGTCGTTGTAGAAGAGCTAAAGAAGAGACAGAAAAGCATTACTGCGGCAGAAAGCTTGACAGCAGGCCTTTTTCAAGCGACATTAGCAGACTTTTCGGGCGTTTCAGCAATCTTTAATGGCGGTTTTGTCACTTACAGCCTAGAAGAAAAATCCAAGATGTTGGATATTTCCGAGCAAGAGCTAAAAGAAAACGGGGTCGTTTCTGAGTTTACGGCTCGAAAAATGGCAGAGCAGGCACGGATCAAGACTCAGTCTGATTATGGGGTCAGTCTGACAGGTGTAGCTGGGCCAGATAGCCTAGAGGGTCATCCAGCTGGTACAGTTTTTATTGGACTGGCACATGCAAAAGGGACAGAGGTGATCAAGGCTAATATCGCAGGACGGAGTCGAGCAGATGTTCGACAGATTGCGGTCATGCATGCCTTTAACCTAGTTCGCAAGGCTTTATTAAGTGACTAAATTTTGGTATAATGAAAGGTAGGTCTAAGGACCAGTAGAATATAGGAGAACAAAATGGCGAAAAAACCAACGAAAAAATTAGATGAAATTGGGAAAAAATTTGGAGCAGACCGTGAAAAAGCATTGAACGATGCTCTTAAATTGATTGAGAAAGACTTTGGTAAAGGCTCAATCATGCGCTTGGGTGAGCGCGCGGAGCAAAAAGTTCAAGTGATGAGCTCAGGCTCATTGGCTCTGGACATTGCTCTTGGTTCAGGTGGTTATCCTAAAGGACGTATCATCGAAATCTATGGACCAGAATCATCTGGTAAGACAACGGTTGCCCTTCACGCTGTTGCGCAAGCACAGAAAGAAGGTGGTATTGCAGCCTTTATCGATGCGGAACATGCTCTTGACCCAGCCTATGCTGCAGCCCTTGGTGTGAACATTGACGAATTGCTCTTGTCACAACCAGACTCAGGTGAACAAGGTCTTGAAATTGCTGGAAAATTGATTGACTCAGGTGCAGTTGACCTCGTCGTTATCGACTCGGTTGCGGCCCTTGTACCTCGTGCAGAAATTGATGGGGATATTGGTGACAGCCACGTTGGTTTGCAAGCTCGTATGATGAGCCAGGCCATGCGTAAACTCGGAGCTTCTATCAATAAAACCAAAACAATTGCCATCTTTATCAACCAGTTGCGTGAAAAAGTTGGGGTCATGTTTGGAAATCCAGAAACAACACCTGGTGGACGTGCTTTGAAATTCTACGCTTCAGTCCGTTTGGATGTTCGTGGAAGCACACAAATCAAGGGAACTGGTGACCAAAAAGATACCAATGTCGGAAAGGAAACCAAGATCAAGGTCGTGAAAAACAAGGTGGCTCCACCATTTAAGGAAGCCTTTGTTGAGATCATGTACGGAGAAGGAATTTCTAAGACTGGTGAGCTCTTGAAGATTGCAAGTGATCTCGATATCATCCAAAAAGCGGGAGCATGGTACTCTTACAAGGGTGAAAAAATTGGACAAGGATCTGAAAATGCTAAGAAATACTTGGCGGATCACCCAGAGATTTTTGATGCCATTGACCACCAAGTTCGTGTTCAATATGGGTTGATTGAAGATGAAGAAGCTTCTGATCATAGTCCAGTAGCGGAGGCGACTTCTAATCAAGAAGTAACACTTGACCTTGGCGATGATCTTGGAATCGAAATTGAAGAATAAAAATTAAAGTAGCAGATTTTCTGCTACTTTTTTATCTAACTCAAACGAACCAATGATCACTAAAACGACGATACTCTATATGAAAGTCAAAATAATGTTCATTCTGTAGCTTTTGGAAGATGTCGCGATAGGCTTCTTCGTCAAAATGGTCGCCACGGTAGAGGATTTCAAAACTCAAACCATCGTACTCAAGGAAAGCGTTGGCTGTTTTAAAGCCATTTTGTCGATAGAAGTCCATTCTAGCCTTCCTTTGTTTCAGGTTATCGCATTCTTCATCTAATCGCTCGACTTCAAGCAACATGGTTCGCTGGTAAAAATCAGTCAGCTTTTCGATGATTTCCTTCCCATAACCGTGGCTTCTCAGGTGAGGCATGATGGCAAAAAAGCTGATATAAAAAGCTTTTTGATTGGAGATGGCAAAAGAAAAACCAACAAACTCTTCTTGGTTATAAAAGGCAAAGAAGTGGGCGTCATCTCGGTCCTGATAGCGTAAAAATTCGGATAAAGGCACGCGTTCCTCTTCGGGGAAAGCTTCCTTGTTTAGCTTCTCAACCTTATCCAGATCGGGAAATGCATCGGTAATTAATTGACTGGTCAAACTCATAAATGACCTCCTTTTCTTGATTATAGCAAATTGTCTCTCTGTAAGCAATTGATTGCAAACTTAGTGACAGAGTCTTGTCGCTCCATTAGAAAGCTGATATAATAGCTTTATGAATAAGAAACGATCCGTGGACTTGATACATGGTCCTATTCTTCCTGCGCTGTTAAGCTTTGCCTTTCCAATCTTGCTATCCAATATTTTCCAACAGCTTTATAATACAGCTGACGTCTTGATTGTTGGGCGTTTTCTTGGTCAAGATTCCTTGGCAGCAGTAGGGGCGACAACTGCCATTTTTGACTTGATTATAGGCTTTACGCTTGGTGTTGGAAATGGCATGGGGATTGTCATTGCCCGCTATTATGGGGCTCGTAATTTCACCAAAATCAAGGAAGCAGTAGCAGCCACTTGGATTTTAGGTGCTCTTTTGAGCATTGTGGTTATGCTGATGGGATTTGTCGGTCTGTATCCACTTCTGCAATATTTAGATACCCCGGCAGAAATCCTTCCTCAATCCTACCAATATATTTCTATGATTGTGACTTGTGTAGGTGTCAGCTTTGCCTATAATCTCTTTGCAGGCTTGTTGCGGTCTATTGGTGATAGTCTAGCAACTCTTGGCTTTCTGATTTTTTCTGCCTTGGTTAATGTGGTGCTAGATTTGTATTTTATTACGCAACTGCATCTGGGAGTTCAATCTGCGGGCCTTGCTACCATTATCTCGCAAGGCTTGTCAGCGGTTCTTTGCTTTTTCTATATCCGTAAGAGTGTTCCAGAACTGCTTCCTCAACTCAAGCATTTTAAATGGAACAAGGCCTTGTATGCGGATCTCTTGGAGCAAGGTTTGGCTATGGGTCTGATGAGTTCGATTGTGTCCATTGGTAGTGTGATTTTACAGTCTTCAGTCAATACCTTTGGAGCTGTGATTATTAGCGCCCAGACGGCGGCGCGTCGCATTATGGCCTTTGCTCTGCTTCCGATGACGGCTATTTCTTCTGCTATGACGACCTTTGCCTCTCAAAATCTCGGGGCTAAGCGCCCAGATCGCATAGTTCAAGGTCTTGGTATTGGCAGTCGCCTGAGCATGTCCTGGGCAGGTTTTGTTTGTATTCTCCTCTTTTTTGCCAGTCCTACCTTGGTTTCCTTCTTGGCCAGTTCGACAGATACTTACTTGGTAGAAAATGGTAGCCTCTACCTGCAAATCAGTTCAGTCTTTTATCCGATTTTGAGCCTTTTGCTGATTTATCGCAATTGCTTGCAGGGATTGGGGCAGAAAGTCCTTCCTCTAGTTTCCAGCTTTATAGAACTAATCGGGAAAATCGTTTTTGTGGTCTTGATTATCCCTTGGGCAGGGTATAGGGGAGTCATCCTTTGCGAACCCCTTATCTGGGTTGCCATGACCACCCAACTGTACTTCTCACTTTTCCGCCATCCCCTGATAAAAGAAGGCAAGGCAATCTTGGCAGCCAAAGGACAATCCTAGCTGGATTTGCTGAATAAAATCCATTTCCTCTAGTGAAAATCGAAAAAACTTGTGTTATAATAAGAAAGATTAAAATGTGAAAAAAGGAGATTCCTAATGGGACGTAAATGGGCCAATATCGTAGCCAAGAAAACGGCTAAAGATGGAGCTAACTCTAAAGTATATGCAAAATTTGGTGTAGAAATCTATGTAGCAGCTAAAAAAGGGGATCCAGACCCAGAATCAAACACTGCTTTGAAATTCGTTATCGACCGTGCGAAACAAGCCCAAGTGCCAAAACATGTTATCGATAAAGCGATTGATAAAGCCAAAGGAAATACAGACGAAACCTTTACAGAAGGACGTTACGAAGGTTTTGGACCAAATGGTTCTATGCTGATTGTTGATACTTTGACTTCTAACGTCAACCGTACAGCGGCTAATGTCCGTGCAGCCTTTGGTAAAAACGGCGGAAACATGGGTGCTTCAGGTTCGGTTTCATACCTCTTTGATAACAAGGGTGTGATTGTATTTGCAGGTGAGGACGCTGATGCGGTCTTTGAGCAATTGCTCGAAGCAGATGTAGATGTGGACGATGTAGAAGCAGAAGAAGGAACAATCACTGTTTACACAGCTCCAACAGACCTTCACAAGGCTATCGTTGCCCTTCGTGAGTCTGGGATTGAAGAATTCCAAGTGACTGAATTGGAAATGATTCCTCAGTCTGAAGTGGAATTGTCAGGCGAAGACCTTGAAACCTTTGAAAAACTTTACAGCGTCCTTGAAGACGACGAGGATGTACAAAAGATCTACACAAACGTAGATGGATTCTAATAGAAAAACGAACAGTTTTACTAGCTGTTCGTTTTTTTTGATATTTGAACTTAGACTCTGGTTTCAGAATCGTTTTGTTGCTTGCTTTTTTCTAGACCTAGACCGACTGCATGTTTTTGAACGAGCAAGAGCTGTCCATTGTCCTGTTTTGCAAAAGTTAAGGTAACGGTCTTGATTTTATCACCAATAGAGATATAGGTGATTTTTCTCGTATCGTACCCTCCGATAGTGGAGTCAAACTCGGAGTCTGGTAGTCCGTGTTTTTTGATAATATCCTTGTAGTTGGTACCACCTTTTCCTTTGTTGTCAAGGTCACCTTCGATTAAGGCGTCAAACTCTTTTTGGGTCCAGGTGAAGGTATCGTTTTCTTCCTCTTCAGGGATGGAATAGGCGCTATCATCTGTCAAGTCGCTTTCTTCTTCGCGTTCCATTGAGGCACTCGCCTCGCTGTAGGAACGGTTAAACTCCCTGACAAACTCTTTGTAGACATTAGCGTACAGTACCTGGGTCGTAAAGAAAAGTACAACTGAAGCAACTGCAAGGGATGTTCCGATAATGGCCATGGTTTTTCGTTTTTTGAGGTTGACGATAAGGCCGATAATCCCCAAGATAAATGCGACAATGGCGATGAAAAATGATAGATAGTTAATAAATGGAATCCAGGACCCTAAAAGTGCGATGGCTCCAAAAATGGTTGCTAAGATTCCTAAAACTCTTTGTTCTTCTGGTTTCATTTGAACGTTTTCTCCCTTCATCGAGTGAATGGATTTCTATCCACAGTAGTTAGTGCTTATTATAGAAAAAATATTGCCTAATGTCAATTTAAACTAAAATAGTTCTCTTGGAAACTTTTTTCTTGACATTCTATTTAAAAGTGATAAAATAGTTCTTATGGAAACCAATTGGTTCTCGTGGGAACTATATTTATCGTAAGAAAGGAGCAATCATGGACAAGCCGATGTTAATGTTCAAACGTTTTGGACACCAGGTTCATCTGATGGTACAGAAAGAAGCCAAGCGATGTGGCATTGAATTTATGGGTGGACCGCAAGGGCAGGTTCTGCGTTTTTTAGATCATTGTGAACAAAAAGAGGAACTGGTCTTGATTAAGGATATCGAGCAGGAACTCAATATTACTAAATCTGTTGCGAGTAATTTGGTCAAGCGCATGGTACAAAATGGTTTGGTCGAGTTAGAGGCGAGCCCGAGCGATAAGCGGGCAAAATTTGTTCGCCTGACGGAGAAATCGCGTTCGCAGATGCAAAAAGTTAAGGAATTTTTTGATCGGATCGATCAGAGTCTGCTAGAGGGTGTTTCAAAGTCAGACTTGGCAATCTTTGAAAAGGTACTCGGGCAATTGCAAGCAAATGTAGAAAAAATAGGAGGAGAGAATGAAGAAACTCGCTAAACGTATTACAGGAAAAGAGTGGGGAATGATCGTCCTTACGATTCTGTTTACTTGTTTCTCGGTCTATCTCGAGTTAGAGGTGCCGACCTATATTTCGCAAATTACAGAATTACTGGGAACGTCTGGAACGCAGTTGGGTGAACTCTGGTCACCAGCTGCGAAGATGATTGGTTTGTCTTTATTGGCTTTCTTTTCATCTGTTATGGTTGGTTTCTTTGCCGCTCGCGTTGCAGCATCCTATACAACCCATCTACGTAGAGACGTATTTCATCGCGTTTTGGATTTTTCACAGACAGAGATCAAACGTTTTTCAATCCCAAGTCTCTTGACTCGGACGACCAATGATATTACCCAGGTACAGATGCTCTTTACCATGGGCTTGCAAGTGGTTACTCGTGGGCCAATTATGGCTATTTGGGCAATTGGAAAAATCCTTGGGAAATCGGAATACTGGCTCTGGGCAGTCCTTGTGGCTGTTATTGTCAATGTTCTAATGACAACTGTTCTCATGACTCTAGCCTTTCCTAAACAATCTGTCATCCAAAAATTGACAGATAAACTCAATTGCATCACTCGTGAAAGTTTGACTGGGATTCGAGTTGTTCGTGCATACAATGCGGAAGATTACCAAGATAAGAAATTTGAAGCAGCCAACGATGAGGTAACACGTCTCAATCTCTTTGTCAATCGATTGATGGCGATTATGAACCCCATTATGATGGCAATTTCCAGTGGACTAAGTTTAGCTATTTACTGGATTGGTGCCTATATCATCAACGACGCAAGTTTGGCAGAACGTCTGCCCCTCTTTAGTGATATGGTGGTCTTCATGTCCTATGCTATGCAGGTCGTAATGGGATTCCTTCTCATGGGAGCACTCTTTATCGTTCTTCCTCGTACCTTGGTTTCGGCAGGACGTATCAATCAAGTATTGGATCTGCATTCTTCTATTGAAAATCCTAGTCATGCACAGACAGCGGATCCTTCAGTTCAAGGACAAGTGGAATTCCGTGATGTGACTTTCCGCTATTCTAAAAACTCAGAAGCAGTCGTGGAACATGTCACTTTCAAAGCAGAAGCGGGTCAAACCGTAGCCTTCATCGGATCGACTGGATCAGGTAAGTCTACGCTTGTCAACCTCTTGCCACGTTTTTACGACGTTTCTGATGGAGAAATCCTAGTGGATGGTGTCAATGTGCAAGATTATGACTTGGAAGATTTGCGCAATAAGGTCGGCTATATTCCACAAAAAGCTGTACTCTTTTCTGGAGATGTCAAGGGGAACTTGGACTTTGGTAAGAGCAAAGAAAGTCCTCTGAGCGAGGCTGCTATGTGGCAAGCTCTTGAATTGGCCCAGTCTAAAGCATTTATCGAGGACAAGGAAGCAGGTCTTGCATCAGAAGTAGCCCAAGGTGGAACCAACTTCTCAGGAGGTCAAAGACAGCGTTTGGCCATTGCGCGTGCCTTGGCTCGTAAACCAGAGATTCTCATCTTTGATGATTCCTTCTCAGCCTTGGACTACAAGACAGATCGTGTCCTACGCCAAGAGCTAGCCGAGAAAACAAAATCCATGACCAAGCTCATCGTAGCGCAGCGCATTTCTACCATTATGGACGCCGACCTGATCTTAGTTTTGGATCAAGGTAAAGTCGTGGGACAAGGCACCCACAAGGAACTTCTAGCTAGCAACGAAGTCTACCAAGAAATTGCCTACTCACAACTATCGAAGGAGGAATTGGAACATGGAAAATAAAAAAGTGTCGGTCTGGAAACAGTGCAAACCTTATATGGCAGGCCTCCAACTCCCTCTCCTACTAGCAGTTGTGGCTGCAGTCATTTCAAGTATCATTACCGTTTATGGTCCAACTAAGATTAAAGAAATTACAAACTTGATTTCAGATGGTTTGGCTACAGAAATCGACTTGGTAGCTGTGTCAAACATTGCTGGATTTTTGGTTGTCCTATATGTATTTGGCACCATCCTTAACTATACACAGGCCTATATCTTTTCAACGAGCATTCAGCATTTTTCAAAACGCTTGCGGACAGCAATCGCTGAAAAGATTAATCGTTTGCCACTTGGCTATTTTGACCGTCATTCACAAGGAGATACCCTTTCGCGCGTGACCAATGATGTGGATACAGCAGCGCAATCTCTCAACCAAAGTCTAGGGACAGTTCTTTCAGCTAGTTTCTTGTTGATTGCTGTCTTGGTGACCATGTTTGGGATGAACTGGATTTTGGCATTGGTAACAGTTGTATCAACTCTTGTTGGTTTTGCGGCGGTTTCCGTAATCATGGCCAAGTCACAGGGTTATTTTAAAGCCCAACAAAATAATCTAGCAGCCGTCAATGGTTATGTGGAAGAGATGTACTCTGGCCATAATGTAGTGACCAGCTACAACGCAGTAGATACCTCCAAAGCGAGATTTGCTGGTTTAAACCAAGACTTGCATGACAGTATCTGGAAATCTCAATTTATCTCTGGTATCATGATGCCAGCCATGATTTTTGTTGGGAACTTTAGTTATGTATTAGTCATCATCGTTGGGGCCGCGCTGGCGTTAGAAGGGCATATCAGTATCGGGATTATCGTAGCCTTTATGGTTTACGTACGGACCTTCTCCCAACCTCTGTCACAGATTGCCCAAGGGATTACGAGCTTGCAACAAGCGAGTGCAGCCATGACTCGTGTATTAGAATTTCTAGCTGAAGCTGAGATGCAGGATGAATCTCATAAGGAAAGACAATTGGCCCATATGAAAGGGGAAGTAGTCTTTGATCACGTGTCCTTTGGCTATACACCAGAGCGCACCATTATACATGACTTTTCTGCGACAGCTCATGCAGGTCAGAAGGTCGCGATTGTTGGACCGACTGGGGCTGGGAAGACAACCATTGTCAATCTTTTGATGAAGTTCTATGAGATAGATAAGGGAAGTATCCGTATCGATGGTGTCGATACCAAGGACATGAAACGCTCAGAAGTACACGATGCCTTTTCAATGGTCTTGCAGGACACTTGGCTCTTTGAGGGAACGATTCGAGAGAACCTGATCTATAATCAGACAGACATCAGTGATGAACGAATGATGGAGGCCAGCAAGGCTGTGGGAATCCACCACTTTATCATGACTTTGCCAGATGGTTACGATACTGTTTTGGACGACACCGTGACCTTGTCTGTCGGACAAAAACAGCTCTTGACCATTGCTCGTGCCCTTCTCAAGGATGCACCACTCTTGATTTTGGATGAAGCGACATCCTCAGTCGACACACGTACAGAGGAGTTGATTCAAAAAGCCATGGACCGTTTGATGGAAGGTCGAACTTCCTTTGTCATCGCCCATCGCTTGTCGACTATCCGTAATGCCGACTTGATTCTTGTCATGAAAGATGGCAATATCATTGAACAAGGAAACCATGAGGAACTGATGGTACAAGGTGGCTTCTACGCCGATTTGTACAATAGTCAATTTACAGAAGACGAAGCAGAAGAATAAATCAAAAGAAGGCTTGACGGCCTTCTTTTTCTGCACTATACTAGAAGACAAGCGCCTCACCTAGAGGTAAAAATAAAGTGATAATGAGAATGATACATGAAAAATTATCAAGAATGGTATAGCAACCTTAGCTCCAAACTAACTAGCCATCCCCCCCTTTTATTTCTATTGCTTAATTTCAATCGTTTGATGACAGTCGCCATGCCCATGGTCTATCTGACCTTACTAGTCACCACTTACCTGCAACTAGGATTGGATCAGCAGGTTGGGGTTTATGTGCTTATTCCTGCATCAGGCTTTGTGATCTTGTCCCTATTTCGTAAGAAAATTAACCACCCGCGGCCTTATGAAACTTGGGATATCTGTCCCCTGCTTGAAAAAGATAGCTCGGGACAGTCGATGCCCAGTCGCCATGTTTTTTCGGCAACTATCATCTCCATGGCCTGTCTGCATGCTAGTCTACCTGTTGGCTTAGCATGTTTGCTCTTTTCAGCTTTGCTGGGCTTGGTGAGGGTTTTAGGGGGTGTTCATTATCCCAAGGATGTCTTGGTTGGCTATGCTTGTGGTCTTCTCTGGGGAATTCTTTTCTTTATTTTGTAAGAAGCAAAGCAAGTGGGCTTGGCCTCGTAACCACTTATGGGTCAATCCGTAAATTCAAACAACATGGAATTTGTGGGAACATTCTTGGTATGGTCGCAGTAACATTAGCAATGAACTATGGAACAACTTATGCAGATGAAGTTAAACAAGTAGAAACACTTAATAAGAAAATAGCTGAAAAGAAGGAAATAATCAAGAAATTGCAAAAGTAAAAAAACCAATGAAGAACCAGTTGCTGACATTAAAGCAGAATACCAAAAAGCAACTGCTTAAGAAATTCCAAACACTCCTACTTCAACTAAGAAAGTATGATCAAATACTAGTGCTGAAGTAAATGTGTTAGGTGTGATTATGGCGGGTATTACTTATGCTCTAGGAGTAATCGGTCTTAAACGTAAATATGACTAATAACTTTTAAAAAGAGCATACTGTAGATTCAATGTCATAAGTTAGTGAACTAACCATTTGAATAGGAGATAGGATTGAGGTTATCAAAGTGATCCTCTATCCTATCTTCTATTTTTTGCATCACAAATAAAGTTTTTTTCACCCTATTTTTTGAGATTTATGTTACTCTATAGATGAAATCAACCACCCACATATCAAGGTATTTGATAAAAAATAGTTTGAGTTTCATAGTCAAACTAAGGAAATTGTCTTTTTTGAATTAAAGTTTAGTGTAAAAATTCTATACAAAACCAACACCTTACCTAGTGATTTTTTTGATAAGGTGTTACAATCATGTGGCGTAAACAATTTTACCGATTTTGGGTAGAGCATAATCTAAAGATACTCTTTTTCGTGAAAGATCTTCAAGTAGGACTTTATCAATCATTTCTTGCTTTAATTCAGGGGAATAGTAACGATTTTTCCCCTTTTTGACGATTTCTATTCCATAACGGTCAATTAATTTCACCATGCACTTTAGACCAGAAACATCCACATCAAATCTTTTTGAAAGTTGTTTGAAGCTTTGACCTTGCTTTCTAAGTTCATAGATCTGAACCTTATCTTTATAAGTTAATTTCATAATCATAACCACCCGTCTAACGGGTGGTTTGTACCGGGGCTATAAGCCCAAATTACCAGCCAGCGCCTAAAGACGCTGGCTTTCACTTTGTTCAAGCCTTACTGCTCTTGACTCGTCACTTACCTCTCAAAGAGGCTTTTGTATTACTTACCACTATCCCTAAAGGGATTCTCATATTCTTTTACACTCAATTTATCTAGTGCTATATCATGCTTTTCCTGATCTTGAATATATTTCTTAATTGTGGCTTCATTGAGTCCCACCGTACTTACATAATAACCTTCCGCCCAGAAATGCCAATTCCCAAACTTATACTTGAGGTTGGCGTGTTTGTCAAACATCATGAGTGAACTCTTACTTTTTAAATATCCCATGAAACTTGCAACGCTAATTCTAGGTGGAATGCTTACCAACATGTGAACATGATCTAGCATTAAATGGCCTTCGATAATTTCAATACCTTTATAACTACACAAGCGATGAAATATTTCGCCTAAACTACTCCGATATTGATTATAGATGACTTTTCGTCTATACTTAGGGGTGAACACAATGTGATACTTACAGTGCCACTTTGTGTGCGATAAACTATGAGCCTTTTGTGCCATATTTTTCTCCTTTCGCTTTACAATTGGCTTGAATACCTTTATTGTATCGCGTTTGGAGTTTTTTTGGTATAACCTTCGACGCGCACCTAGCGGAGCGAGACGGACTAATAGTCGCATAATAAAACACCCCAAAAGTTAGATTTTTTCTGTCTAACTTTTGGGGTGCAATTCAATACAGAATCGTATTTGAATTTCTTAACTTAATGACATTGTCTAAACTTGTCTTCTCTTTTCTAAATTGTCAGAATGGATTAGTCTTCTTTTTTCTTTCTTGCCAAAGCATAACCTGCAGTAGCTAAACTTATAAGTGCTGAATATGTCATGAATGATTGTTCAATTGAACCAGTATTTGGTAATACTGATTCATTAGAAGAGTTAGTTGCTGGTAGAGTGTGATTAGAATTTTGATTAGCTGTAGTATTTGTTCCGTACAATACTTTATCGAACATTCTATTGTATTTTTCAAGTTTTCTTTGTTTTTGTACTTCACGAGCTTTTTCTGATTTCAATGATTCTAAATAAGTAACCGCAGCTTCATGTTTAGATTTAAGTTCATTGATTTTAGCACGTTCTACATCAGCAACTCCTTTAGCTTTCAAGTAGATCTCTTCTTTTTCTTTTTGAACTTTTACTTTTTCTTTAAGAATAGTTTTTTGATCTTTAAGTTGTTCTTTTAATTCTTTAATAGAATTTGTTAATGTTTCAATTTCTTTGTTGTTTTCAGCAATAGATTTTTCAGTGTTAGTAACTTTATTTTTTGCTTCTGTCAATTTAGCATTAAGTGCTTTCAATTGAGCCTCAATTCGTTTAACTTCGGCTTTAGCACGTTCTACATCAGCACTTACTTTATCATATTCAGCTTTCGCTTTGTTGTAAGTTTCAGTTGCTTTAGTTAAATCAGATTCAGCTTTAGGTAGAGCAATATTTAATTCTTTGCTTTTGTTTTGAACAGCAGTAAGATTGTTATTCTTTTCTGTTAATTGGTTTGCTAATTGAGTTTGTTTAGCAACAGCACTGTCGTAAGCAGTTTGTGCTTTAGGAGTTTGAATTTCAATTGCTTCTAAACGTTTCAATTCTTTTGTTGAAGCATCAAGCTTATCAGTCGTTGATTTAACATTCTTAGTAGCTTGAGCCAATTCGGCTTTGTTTGTTTCAATTAGTTTGTCAAGAGAATTTACACGAGTAACCGTTTTGCTGTAATCTGTTGTTGGAATGTCATACTCTTTAGTTTTCAATGTGCTATCTTGTTCTTTCAAACTTGTTTCAACTGCACCAACCATTAGGTAGCTTCCGTCTTGAACTAGGAAAGTTTGTAGTTCAGTTTTCTTGTAGTTCCAAACCAAACCAGATTGGATAAGAGCATGGCCCCAATCACTCAAATCATCATCATACAACCAACGAATCATACTATTGTAGATTTCTGCTTTTAGTTCACCCATTGTTGTCTTATTTGTTTCGACTGAATAAGCAAGTGTTTCCATACGAGCCGGAAGAGCTGTAGTGTTATAACCTGCTTTAGATAAGTTTGGAGCAACAGTTTCATTACTCTTCAAATGGCCCATTTCAGCTGCGTTCCATACAGTAGGATTTGTGTTACCTGCAGCTTTACGAATAGCATTTTTATATGTTTCACCGATAAGTTTAGACAGATTAACTGACTCTTCACTTACACGAACCATAGTTGGAGAGAATGTACCGAATTTAGTACGTACATCTTCAATAAATTGAGCCATACGGACATTCAATTCTTTTAATTGTTCAGTTGTAAGGTTAGATGGGTCAACAGTACGTGTGTCACTTTCTTTAAGTAATTTCATAGCTTCTTTAATTGCTTTTGATTTTAGAATTTCTTGAGCAATTTTATTTACTGCTTCACTATTAGCAGTTGTTTTGTTTTCTTTGTAAGCTTTAAGAGCAGAAATGTAAGCATCTGTTAATGGAATTTCCAAATTATCAGCCAAAGCTTTCTTAGCAGAATCCAAATCAGTAACTAATTTTTCTTTTTCAGCAGTTTTTGCTTTTTCTGTTGCAACAGCATTATCTTTAGCTGTTGCATCTTGTGTTACAATTGTTTTTTGTGAAGCAATATTATCTGCACGAGTTTGGTCAGCTTTTTTAGCATTATCTAAAGCTGTTTTTGTTTTGGTTACATTTTGGTTAGCAGCTTCTTTAGCAGAAGTTAAATCATTGATTTCTTTAGTTAAAGTAGCTTCATTTGCTTGATTTGTTTTCAAATCTTGTTTAATAGAATTTACTTTATCTTGAGCAACTTCTTTAGAAGAAGTTGCTTCATTCAAAGCATCAACTTGTGGTTGAATTTTAGCTTCTTCTGTTTTTTGTTTTTCTTTAGCTGTTGTTAATTGATTTTCTGTATTAGAGATTTCATTCTCTGTATTTGTTACTTCGTCTTTATTAGATTGTAATTCTTTTTCTAATTTTGGAGTTAATTCTTTATCTTTAGCTAAAGTAGCTTCAGCATTTTTTAATTTTTCGTTAGTTTTATTAACTGCATCTTGAGCAGCTTTTACTTCATCTGTAGCTTTATCGTGATCAGATTTAGCTTGAGTTTCTTTATCGAAAGTTTCTTTTGCAGAAGTTTCAGCGTTAGTTACATCTTTTGAAGTTTTCGCAACTTCTTTTTCTGCTTTCTGAATAGGAGTAGCATTTTCTGCTGTTGGAGCTGCTTCAGTTGCTTTAGTAGGTTGTGCTACAGAAGTTGGTTCAGCTTCCTCTGCGAATACAGTCGTTCCAGTGGTTGCAGCTAGGATTGCGGCCCCAACAATAATAGTTTGTTTTTTCATATCAGATACCTCTTTATCTTTTTCTAAATTAATTGCACAAAATTTCTTTTGTTCTTTACTATAATATCATAAAATGTTTTTTTTGACTTAATTCTATATTTAAATTACTCCAATTTTAAAACTTAGATAAAAAGAGCAAAGAAGTTTCTTTGCTCAAACTGATTTTGATATGTGTTATTTCGTAACTAATGAAAGTAAAAACCATTATTTCCATGGCTTGCTTGCATGCAAATCTGCCTGTGGGGTTGGTTTTATTGGTCTCATCAGCTTTTCTCGGTCTTGTGCGAGTCTTGGGTGGCGTTCATTATCCCAAGGATGTTTTAGTTGGCTACGTCTGTGGTCTCCTCTGGGGAATTCTCTTCTTTATTTTGTAAAAAGCAAAGCAAGTGGGCTTGGCCTCGTAACCACTTACGGGTCAAAAGTGACCACTTGCTTTTTTGCCCTTGTAAAGTCTTCTGGCCTTTGGTATAGTAGATGCAGAAAGGAGATAGGATGAAGTTACGAATCGAGATTGATAGTGAATTAACTGAGACAGAGATTGTCATCAAGGCTGCAGCCCTGACAGATGAGATAGCTGACTTGCAACGACTCTTGCAAGAAACCAAGGCTCCTAGGCTAATTTTTTACAAGGGGACAGGTGAATATTATCTAGACCTGTCAGAAATTCTCTTCTTTGAAACTGAAGGGAGCAAGATTTATGCTCATAACCAGAAGGAAGCCTATGAAGTACGTCTCAAACTTTATGAGTTGGAGTCCATCTTGCCTCGCTATTTTAGTCGAGTGTCCAAGTCAACGATCGCAAACATCCGTCAGATTTACTCAGTGGACAAGTCCTTTTCAGGAACGGGCACCATTTCCTTTTATCAGACGCACAAGGAGGTTCATGTCTCACGGCATTACCAATCCCTCCTAAAAGAAAATCTAAGAAACATGAGGTAAAAAAGATGAAAAAGAAAGCATTTGGTATTGTTTTATTGGTTTTAGCAGCTTGGATCTTGCTGCAAGGGAATTTTGGAATTCCTTCTTTGGATGGCAAAATATGGCCTTTGATTGGTATCGCCTTTTTTGCTTACCAATCAGTTGAAGCTTTGCTTCGTCGTCATCTAACATCAGCAGTTTTTACCGCTCTAGTAGCCTTAATGATTGCGAATCATTTTTATAACATTTTTCCTATTCCAAACCAGTCTTTGTTTTGGGCTAGTATCTTAGCAGTTCTAGGTGTCGGTTATCTTACTCACTCAAGTAAGTTCTGGAATGAAAAAAAATGGTGGTACAATGGGAAAAAAACAGTCGTCACGGATAAGGAAGTCGCTTTTGGTAGCGGGACCTTCTATAAGCAAGATCAAGATCTCGTAGATGACCAAGTGGAAGTCGCTTTTGGGGATGCTAAAATCTACTATGATAATGCAGAGATGCTAGGTGATTTTGCAACTTTAAATATTGAAGTGGCCTTCGGGAATGCAACTGTCTATGTTCCACAACACTGGCGTGTCGATTTGAAAGTAGAAACCTCCTTTGGTGCAGCTAAGGCAGATGCTCCTGTAGCGCCAACAAACAAAACCTTGATTATCCGTGGAGAAGTCGCTTTTGGTAAACTTGGAGTTGTTTACGTTAAATAAAAAAATAGTTTAGGCTCTTGATAAATTCGAGAAAGTGTGATAACATAGTACGGTATGTGGTGCTAGCACATCCGCTATATTAGATCTAATAGGAGGAAAACACAATGGCTAAAGTATGTTACTTTACAGGTCGTAAGACTGTATCAGGAAACAACCGTTCACACGCGATGAACCAAACAAAACGTGCCGTAAAACCAAACCTTCAAAAAGTTACTGTTCTTATCGATGGTAAACCTAAAAAAGTTTGGGCTTCAGCTCGTGCTTTGAAATCAGGTAAAGTTGAACGCGTTTAATAAAAATGAAAAGACCTAACTGGTCTTTTTCTTTTGCTCTAAGGATAAAACCATTTGAAAAATAGAGTAAATATCCGCCGATACAGCATTCTGCTTTTACACTTGGGCTGAAATATGATAAAATAGAGTATCAACTAGTTGAGGTAAAAAAAATGACTGTAAAAATTAATACAAAAGATGGTCAAATCGAACTGACAGATGAAGTGATTGCAACCGTAGTAGGTGGTGCCGCAACTGAGATTTTTGGTGTGGTCGGTATGGCTAGTAAAAATGCCCTCAAAGACAATTTCCAAGCCCTTCTTGGTAAGGAAAATTATTCTAAGGGTGTTGTTATAAAAGCAGCCGAAGATGGCAGCATTGCAGTTGATGTTTATACCGTATTGAGCTACGGAGTAAAGATAAGCGAAGTGTCAAAAAACATTCAAGAGCGTGTTCGTTTTAGTTTAGAAAATCAACTAGGAATTACTGCTCAGACTGTGAATGTCTACATTCAAAATATCAAAGTTGTAGGAGAATAATCGTGTCAAAAATTACTACCAGTTTATTCCAAGAGATGGTGCAAGCTGCATCAACTCGTTTGAATAAGCAAGCAGAATATGTCAATTCATTGAACGTCTTTCCAGTTCCAGATGGAGATACTGGGACAAACATGGGAATGACCATTGAAAATGGTGCGAAAGAAGTAGCAGACAAGCCTGCTTCTACAGTTGGAGAAGTAGCGAGCATTCTTGCTAAAGGTCTCTTGATGGGTGCGCGTGGGAACTCAGGGGTTATCACTTCTCAGCTCTTCCGTGGTTTCTCTCAGGCTATCAAGGAAAAAGATGAATTAACAGGTCAAGACTTGGCTCTTGCCTTCCAATCCGGTGTCGAAGTAGCTTATAAAGCAGTTATGAAACCAGTCGAAGGAACCATTTTGACTGTATCACGTGGTGCAGCCATTGGTGCCAAGAAAAAAGCCGAGCAAACAGATGATGCTGTTGAGGTCATGCGTGCAGCCTTGGAAGGCGCAAAAGCAGCTTTGGCTAAGACACCAGAAATGCTTCCAGTCCTTAAGGAAGTTGGTGTGGTAGACTCAGGTGGTCAAGGTTTGGTCTTCATCTATGAAGGATTCCTCTCAGCTCTTACTGGTGAATACAGTGCTTCTGAAGACTTTGTAGCGACTCCTGCCAACATGAGTGAAATGATCAATGCAGAGCACCACAAGTCTGTAGCAGGGCATGTGGCAACTGAGGATATTACCTTCGGTTACTGTACAGAGATCATGGTAGCCCTCAAACAAGGTCCAACTTATTCTAAGGACTTTGACTACGATGAATTTCGTAACTACTTGAATGACTTAGGTGACTCTCTGCTTGTTGTCAACGATGATGAGATCGTCAAAGTTCATGTCCATACAGAAGATCCAGGTCTTGTCATGCAAGAAGGTCTCAAATATGGTAGCTTGATCAAGGTAAAAGTGGACAACATGCGTAACCAACACGAAGCGCAAGTTGAAAAAGAAGCAACTCAAGGAAACAAGCCTGCTGAAACAAAAGAGTATGCCCTTATCGCAGTTGTAGCTGGTCAAGGTTTAGCAGATATTTTCCGTGCCCAAGGTGTGGATTATGTTATCGAAGGTGGTCAGACAATGAACCCTTCAACAGAAGACTTTATCAAGGCTGTTGAACAAGTCAATGCTCGCAACATTATCTTCTTGCCAAACAACAAAAATATCTTTATGGCAGCTCAGTCTGCGGCTGAAGTGCTTGAACAACCTGCTGTTGTGGTGGAAGCACGTACAATTCCTCAAGGGTTAACCAGCCTTCTTGCCTTTGACCCAAGCAAATCAATCGAAGAAAACAAAGAACGCATGACTGCAGCCCTTGGTGATGTTATCAGCGGTAGTGTAACAACAGCCGTTCGTGATACAACTATCGATGGATTAGCAATTCATGAAAATGACAATCTTGGTATGGTAGATGGGAAAATCCTCGTGTCAAACCCTGACATGCACCAAACCTTGACTGAAACTTTGAAACATATGTTGGACGAAGACAGTGAAATCGTGACTTTCTATGTCGGTGAAGACGGAAGTGAAGAACTTGCCAATGAAATTGCCCAAGAAATCGCAGAAGAATTTGAAGATGTTGAAGTAGAGATTCACCAAGGTCAACAACCTGTATATCCATATCTTTTCAGTGTGGAATAGGAGACTTTGAATGAAGAAAGTTTTAGGATTAGTTTTTGCATCGTTACTTGTTCTTTCTGGCTGTGGTCAAACCAATACTGCAACAACAGAGTCAAGTGGCACAGCGAGTTCGGTTGATTCATCCACAAAGTCAAGTCAGGTGAAAGAAGAAATCAAGGAAACGACCAAAGTTCTCAAAGGGAAGATGGAAGAATTTGATGTCACTATGACTTTTGTTTACACGGATGTTGTAAAACAATTCAAGATGGATATGTTGGGAGAATTTGGAGAGGAAATTCCTGCAGAAATTACTCCGGAAGAATTTCAAGAAGTCTTTCGCGAAGCTGTGGAAAGCTCTCCAGAGTATATTGAAATCAAGGACGAGCCAGGTGTTAAAGTTGAATATTTTATCACCGATAATAAAAAGATGAGAATAGTTATTGATCTTGACCTTGAGAAAGCAGATATGGATAGAATTAAAAAGACTTATTTCTTTGAATCACTTAAGGATAGTGTAGAAGACTTTAAGAAACCAAATACTCTGATTGCTGGTTTAAAGTTACAAGGATTTAGAGAAGAATAAACGAAAGAGGCTGGGACAATAGTCCCTTATCTCCAAAAAAATGTTCTTTGTCAACTGTAGTGGGTTGAAGAAAAGCTAAGATGTAGAGAAGTCTCAGCGACCGCCATTTTTGACCATTGATAGCACTTGAATCGACGTTTTTCCAGAAGAATTCTAGTAGGCATACCAGTCGTTTCAAGGTAAGGAATTTTAGACGGTTTTTGAAAATCATATTTCTTCATTTGGCTTCCGCAATCAGGGCAATCTGGCACATCGTAGTCCAGTTTAGCGATGATTTCCTTGTGTATATCCATATTGATGATATCTACAATCTTGATGTTAGGGTCTTTAATATCGAGTAGTTTTGTGATAAAATGTAATTGTTCCATATGATTCTTTCTAATGATGGTTTGGTTGCTTTTCATTATAGATCTTATGGGACTTTTTTCTACAACAAAATAGGCTCCATGATATCCATAGGGGATTTACCCACTACAAATATTATAGAGCCGAAAATAACAGAAGGAAGCTGGTTTTACAGCTTCCTTTTTCAATGCAAACGGAGTTATAAAGAAACTTATGTAGAAATGAACATTCTATTGGAAATTCTATTTACTATAAGTTATAATGATAAAGCTGTTATATTAGATTAAGTATGAATATAAAGGAGAAATGATGAAGAAAAAAATTTTTAATCAATCTTTTTCCCGCTTTTCAATTAGAAAGTTAAGTGTTGGGACTTGCTCGGTATTGTTAGGAACCTTTATGGTGATGGCTACTTCTCCAGTGCAAGCGGATGAAGCTCAAGTCAACAATAAGGAACAACAAACGCAGGCGGAAATTCAACAGAAGGAAAAAAGTGCTGAGAATGGACAGGAAGTCATTTCTGAGCCTCAAAAAGTGGTAACACAGAACGAAGCGGTTAAGGAGCTGGAGGATAAAGCTGAACCGTCCAAAACAGAAGTATCTGCACCAGTCTCTCAGAGCCAACCAGTTTCTCAAGTTGACAATGCGAAGGAGGAAAGTCAGCTTTCTTTAGATGAGGAGAAAAAGCAATCTCTAGAATCAACTCAAACTGAGCAGAAAAGCAAGGAAGAAGGCAGTTCTAGTGGGAAAACGTCTTCAAGACGCAAGAGATCGTTAGATGAAGTCAATGCAGAATTTAAAACTCATTCGCCAATCAAAGATATCCATGCGGTAGATAGTGTTCGTGAATCCTTGACCTTTAGTATTACTGGACACGAAGCAGATTATTCTGGTGGGTATATTAAAATTCATTTCCAAAATGGGAAGGCTATTAAATTGACCCCTTCTCCAGTCGGTGGTGTAAAGTTCAGCCAAGAAAAAATAAATGGAGACCTTGATTTAAAGATAGAACCTGCAAATCTGAGAGGTGGAGCAAACTATAACTTCGTCTATACTTTTCAGATAGATCCTTTGACTCAGAACTGGGGAGGCGCTGTCCAAGCCATTGGGCCAGACCATAAGGTGACCGCAACTGCTAAGCTCTATGACAAAAATGGCAATGTCCTCAAAGAACTTGGAAGTATTGAACACACATGGAAAGTTTTAGAAAATGGGGTGGGGGGCCTGACTCCAATGTCTGGCAATCAGGTCATTGGCTACGATCGAAATAACGATGGTATTGTCGATGATGATTCATCGGTCGTGTCCTACTATCTATTTAACGGTGCGAAAGATCCTAAGAATAATACGGCAAGAAATGATTACTTCAACTATGGAAATGGTGTCTTTGATGGTCGTATGATCAATGGTATGGGGATTAGTGATGTCGGGGGGCATATCATTGATCCTGTCACTTCTTATACCTATAATATAGAGTTAAAAGAAGGTTATGAATTGACAGATGAAGCTAAAGCTCTAGGATGGACTGCCGATGCGACGGGTTACCATCTGACGATTAACAGAGCTAACAATCCGCTTCAAGATATTAATAACAATAAAAATAAGCTCATTCCAATTTCTTTCAAGTTAAAGAATGCCAAAGTAGCAGATATCAATAGAAAAGCGCAAAACCTTACTGTGACGGGGATCTATACAAAAGCAGATGGGACTAGTTATCAAAATACGGCTGTTCTCCCCTATACTCTCTTTGTTCAAAAAACTGATCAGCCAGAATCTTCTCTCTTTGAGTTTAGACACTATAATCAGTCTGATTCGGAGATAATTCGTTCTTATGGTGAAACAGAATACCGTTCTTATGTTCGGCTCTCTTCGGTCGCTGAGGTTGAAAAAGATTATCCTATCAATGACTATACTGTCACTCATAAAATACAGGACCCACGAGAGTCTTATCGGGAAGTCAATGCGATTGAGGAGCGTTATTGGAATGAATTTTTCTCTTCGCCGGATGCATCCGTAGAAGTATACAATAAAGCTACAGGTGAGTTGTTAGGGACTTTTAATAGTAACACTCGTAGTCTACGATTGACGGAAGAGCAAGATGTGAAGGAACTGGAGTACAAGTTTAAAAATATCAAGATGAGGAAGTCCTCAACCAATGATACTTCGGCATTTTTTTTCCAGACAAAAACACGCTTTAATAATTGGGAAAGTCTGTATAAGGATTCGACGATTAGTAAGTTGGATTCTAGAACGGATTCCACTTTTAACAATACTGGAAACACTGTTTCCTTCTCTCAAACGGCTTCAGCCGAATTGACGCGTGTTATCCAGCAAATTTCAATGATTGGGCGAGCTAGAACAGATGTCTTCAATCGACATACAGATGCTTCTGGTTTTAAACAAGATTTTATCACAACGACTGCAGGTAGAAATACGCCTACCCAGAACATCGCAAACTTGACGGGAGTTTACCATTTAGCCTATTTGGCTGACCCTCAATTAAACTTTAGTGGAAACCCTAATTTTAAGGTCTATTATAATTATAAAGATACTGGGAAAACTCTCTACTATGCTCAAGTAAAGGGAACTCCAGACTCCCCTATGCCTCCATCGCTTTTGAAATTGGAAAACAAGACGATTCCAAATGGGACCTATACCTATAAAGCAATTGCTTTCTGGGACGAAGAACTTCCTGACGTTCAAGCTCAGAATGGTTATGACTTGGGGGAGCTAGATGGGATTACTGTTACCTCGAAAAATTCGGTTTCTTATGACTTCGATGTGATCGTACAGGCTTCTGAAGCGAGTGGTGTCTACTCTGAAGTGAAAAGAGCGACAGATCAGCACTTTGCTTATAATACCCAAGAGCACTATCCTGGCGATGAGATTGATTTCAGAGTGACCTATAAAAACGCAGCGAAACAGCCTGTTTCAGACGTTTATGTTTTGTCATCCTTGCCGATGAAAGGTGATAAACAGCTAGAATCCAGAAATCGTGGCTCTGAATTTACAGTGAGTTTGACAAAAGCTCTAACACCACCTTCAGGCTGGGAAGTTCAATATAGTCGTACTGCGGGCACTGCTGCAGAAATTAATGCTTCACAATGGCTCACAGCAGACCAAGTGTCGGATTGGTCAGAGATTCGTGCAGTTCGTTGGCATTCGACTGCTCCGGTTGCTGCTGGAAGTAGGGTTCAATTTCCTATCGATGGAGCAGTTATCGAGCAAAATACAACCTCAGGTGCGAGAGCTTATCTTTCTTCGGCCATGGCAAATGGCAATTCTAAGTATACAGAATCTAATAATGTTTCTATCCAAATGTCCACCAAACTGTCATCTGCAAGTTTCACCTTTGTGGATGTAAACGATCCGTCTAAGGAAGTGCAACTAGGACAGGTAGACACAGTTGTAGGAAAACCTAATGGACCAATTTCTTATGATCCTGCTCGTCGAATTAAGGAATTGGAAGATGCAGGATATGAACTGATCAGTAACGATTTTACAGATCATACCTTTGGTGATTCGGCTAGTCCAAAACAATTCAAGTTTCAGTTTAGACACAAGATTACAGAACTAACCGAAACTGTTCGTGGAACTCGCGAAATTGATTATGAATATCTCAAAAAAACAAACCATTCTGATTTATCACTCCTTCCTCCAAAACATGTTGAGACTCATTCGTTTGCTCGAACTAAGAGAATTGATCAGGTTTTGGCGAAACGGCAACCAAATGATGCGACAGCAGGTGTGACATACTCAGCCTGGTCTGCAGACCAAACTTGGTCTCAAGTGATTTCTCCTGAAATTCCTGGTTATTATCCAAGAGAGGATATTGACGCAAACACAATGTCGGGAGAAGGAGCTCTCGATGAATATTTAATGAACGCGGATGATCCTAGGGATGAAGAGTTGGACAAAGAATTTACCTGGTATCGGGTGGTGTATTATGTTCCACTTCCAGTTGTCCCTTCAGCAAGTGCAGCGAAATCTAAAGGCTTTCAAGGGCAGAAGCAGGCAGCAACGATTCAATTTGATGAGGATAGAGCAAGCGAGAGCGAGGTCCACTTTACAAAAGGGACAACAACCATTAATGGAGCAAAGAAATCCGTTGAACTAGTTCAAAGTAGTGTCTTTCTTTATGATGAGAATGGGCAAAAGGTAACTTCGCTAACCATTGCCAACCAAGGTACGTACGATTTAGATCTTGTAAATAAAACAATTGTCTTTACTCCACTGAAAACCTTCTATGGTCCGGCAACTCCAGTTCAAGTTGGAGTGGTGGATAAAAATGGAGAGTCGGCTGTAACGACCTATACCCCAGTTGTTGAGAAAGTAACTCCTACAGGAACAGGTGATAAGACAGAAGGTCTGCAAGGTCAGGTCCAAGAAGGTAAAGTGACTTTCACTCCAGGCCATGACTCAGTTCCATTCCCAGATGGTTCGACTCCACTATTTGACAATGGCACAGCTGTGAAGGAAGTGCTAAATGTTGGTAAATTCGAAGTGGACGCAGAAGGTAAGGTAACCTTCACCCCAGATAAGCAATTCAAGGGCGAAACACCAGAACTTGAATTGACTCGTGTGGATGCCAACGGAACTCCTGTTACTGTCAAATACCAAGCGGTGGTGAAAGAAGTAGTTCCAACCAGCACTAACGCAACAAGCACAGGTATCCAAGGTCAACCGCAAAAGGGTACCCCAACCTTCACAGAAGGCAATCCATTGGTTCCAATTGATGATACGAAACCAATGACTTTTGAAGATGGTCAGTCAACAAAAACAGTTCCAGGTGTAGGTGAATACAGCATCAATCTAGATGGATCTATTACCTTTACGCCGGATAAGAAGTACGTTGGAACTCCAAATCCAGTAACGGTTAGACGGGTAGATAAGAATGGAACTCCAGTCACTGCGACTTATACCCCAACAGTGACTAAAGTGACACCTACAGGGACTAACGCAACGAGCACAGGTCCTCAAGGACTTCCACAAACTGGTACTCCAACCTTCCAAGGCGGTGATCCACTTGTTCCAATTGATGAGACAGTAGAGCCAACCTTCGCAGATGGAAGCAAAGAGAAATCTATTCCAGGTCAAGGAACTTACACAATTGCGCCAGACGGCACAGTAACCTTCACCCCAGACAAGCAGTTTGTCGGAAACCCAACTCCAGTCACAGTCAAACGTGTGGATAAGAACGGTACCCCAGTGACTGCGACTTATACCCCAACAGTGACTAAAGTAACACCAACAGGAACTAACGCAACAAGCACAGGCCCTCAAGGTGTTCCACAAACAGGCACTCCAAGCTTCCAAGGTGGTGATCCACTGGTTCCAATTGATGAAACAGTAGAGCCAACCTTCGAAGATGGAAGCAAAGAGAAGAATATTCCAGGCCAAGGAACCTACACGATTGCACCAGACGGAACTATAACCTTCACTCCAGACAAGCAGTTTGTAGGTAAACCAGATCCAGTCACAGTCAAACGTGTAGATAAGAATGGCACCCCAGTGACTGCGACTTATACCCCAACAGTGACTAAAGTAACACCAACAGGAACTAACGCAACAAGCACAGGCCCTCAAGGTGTTCCACAAACAGGCACTCCAAGCTTCCAAGGTGGTGATCCACTGGTTCCAATTGATGAAACAGTAGAGCCAACCTTCGAAGATGGAAGCAAAGAGAAGAATATTCCAGGCCAAGGAACCTACACGATTGCACCAGACGGAACTATAACCTTCACTCCAGACAAGCAGTTTGTAGGTAAACCAGATCCAGTCACAGTCAAACGTGTAGATAAGAATGGCACCCCAGTTACTGCAACCTACAGTCCAGAGTTTACAAAAGTAACCCCAACTGGTACGGGAGATAAGGCAGAGGGGCTTCAAGGTCAGGTACAAGAAGGTAAAGTGACCTTCACGCCAGGCCATGACTCAGTTCCATTCCCAGATGGTTCGACTCCACTATTTGACAATGGCACAGCTGTGAAGGAAGTGCCAAATGTTGGTAAATTCGAAGTGGACGCAGAAGGTAAGGTAACCTTCACCCCAGATAAGCAATTCAAGGGCGAAACACCAGAACTTGAATTGACTCGTGTGGATGTCAACGGAACTCCTGTTACTGTCAAGTACCAAGCGGTGGTGAAAGAAGTAGTTCCAACCAGCACTAACGCAACAAGCACAGGTATCCAAGGTCAACCGCAAAAGGGTACCCCAACCTTCACAGAAGGCAATCCATTGGTTCCAATTGATGATACGAAACCAATGACTTTCGAAGATGGACAGTCAACGAAAACAGTTCCAGGTGTGGGTGTGTATACCATTAACCTAGATGGATCTATTACCTTTACGCCGGATAAGAAATACTTCGGAACTCCAGATCCAGTAACAGTTAAACGAGTTGATAAGAACGGGACCCCAGTCACTGCGACTTATACCCCAACAGTGACCAAGGTAACACCAACAGGAACTGGCGCAACTAGCACGGGTCCTCAGGGTGTTCCACAAACAGGAACTCCAAGCTTCCAAGGTGGTGATCCACTGGTTCCAATCGATGAAACAGTTGAGCCAACCTTCGCAGATGGAAGTAAAGAAAAGTCTATTCCAGGTCAAGGAACTTACACAATTGCATCAGATGGTACAGTAACCTTCACCCCAGACAAACAGTTTGTCGGAAACCCAGATCCAGTTACAGTCAAACGTGTGGATAAGAATGGCACTCCAGCTACTGCGACCTACAGTCCAGAGTTTACGAAAGTGACCCCAACAGGAACTGGCGCAACCAGCACAGGTCCTCAAGGACTTCCACAAACTGGTACTCCAACTTTCCAAGGTGGCGATCCACTGGTTCCAATCGATGAAACAGTAGAGCCAACCTTCGCAGATGGAAGCAAAGAGAAGACTATTCCAGGTCAAGGAACTTACACGATTGCACCAGACGGAACTGTAACCTTCACTCCAGACAAGCAGTTTGTTGGAAACCCAGATCCAGTTGCAGTGAAACGCGTAGATAAGAATGGCACTCCAGTTACTGCGACCTACAGCCCAGAGTTTACTAAGGTGACTCCAACTGGAACCAGTGCAACAAGTACAGGTCCTCAGGGTGTTCCACAAACAGGAACTCCAAGCTTCCAAGGTGGCGATCCATTGGTTCCAATCGATGAAACAGTAGAGCCAACCTTCGAAGATGGAAGCAAAGAGAAATCTATTCCAGGTCAAGGAACTTACACGATTGCGCCAGACGGAACTGTAACTTTCACGCCAGACAAACAGTTTGTCGGAAACCCAGATCCAGTCACAGTCAAACGCGTAGATAAGAATGGCACCCCGGTAACTGCGACTTATACCCCAACAGTGACCAAGGTAACTCCAACTGGAACCGGTGCAACAAGTACAGGTCCTCAGGGTGTTCCACAAACAGGAACTCCAAGCTTCCAAGGTGGTGATCCACTGGTTCCAATCGATGAAACAGTAGAGCCAACTTTCGAAGATGGAAGCAAAGAGAAATCTATTCCAGGCCAAGGAACTTACACGATTGCATCAGATGGAACTGTAACTTTCACGCCAGGCAAACAGTTTGTTGGAAACCCAACTCCAGTCACAGTCAAACGCGTAGATAAGAATGGTACTCCAGTGACTGCAACCTACAGTCCAGAGGTTATGAAAGTAACACCAACTGGTACAGGTGATAAGACAGAGGGTCTGCAAGGTCAAGTCCAAGAAGGTAAAGTGACTTTCACCCCAGGTCATGACTTAGTTCCATTCCCAGCTGATTCGACTCCACTATTTGACAATGGCGCAGCTGTGAAAGAAGTGCCAAATGTTGGTAAGTTCGAAGTGGACGCAGACGGTAAGGTGACCTTTACTCCTGATAAACAGTTCAAGGGTGAAACACCAGAGCTTGAATTGACTCGTGTGGATGCCAACGGAACTCCAGTTACCGTTAAGTACCAAGCTATGGTGAAAGAAGTAACACCAACTTCAACGGATGCCACTTCAAATGGTAACCAAGGTCAACCGCAAAAGGGTACCCCAACCTTCACAGAAGGTAATCCATTGGTTCCAATTGATGATACGAAACCAATGACTTTCGAAGATGGTCAGTCAACGAAAACAGTTCCAGGTGTAGGTGGATACAGCATCAATCCAGATGGCTCTATTACCTTTACACCAGAAAAACAATATGTTGGTACTCCAGCTCCAGTAACGGTTAAACGTGTAGATAAGAATGGCACCCTAGTTACTGCGACATATACCCCAACAGTGACTAAGGTAACCCCAACAGGAACCGGCGCAACCAGCACAGGTCCTCAGGGTATTCCACAAACAGGAACTCCAACGTTTAAAGGTGGCGATCCACTGGTTCCAATTGATGAAACAGTAGAGCCAACCTTCGAAGATGGAAGCAAGGAGAAGACTATTCCAGGTCAAGGAACCTACACGATTGCGCCAGATGGTACAGTGACCTTCACACCAGACAAGCAGTTTGTCGGAAACCCAGATCCAGTAACGGTTAAACGAGTTGATAAGAATGGAACTCCAGTCACTGCGACATATACCCCAACAGTGACTAAGGTAACCCCAACCAGCACTAACGCAACCAGCACAGGCCCTCAAGGTGTTCCGCAAACAGGTACTCCAACCTTCCAAGGTGGTGACCCACTGGTTCCAATCGATGAAACAGTCGAGCCAACCTTCGCAGATGGAAGCAAAGAGAAATCTATTCCAGGCCAAGGGACTTACACCATTGCGCCAGACGGTACAGTGACCTTCACACCAGAAAAGCAGTTTGTAGGTAAACCAGATCCAGTCACAATCAAGCGTGTAGATAAGAATGGTACTCCAGTGACTGCAACCTACAGTCCAGAATTTACGAAAGTAACACCAACTGGAACAGGCGACAAGACGGAAGGTCTGCAAGGTCAAGTACAAGAAGGTAAAGTGACCTTCACTCCAGGCCATGCCTCAGTTCCATTCCCAGCTGATTCAACTCCACTATTTGACAATGGTACAACTGTGAAAGAAGTGCCAAATGTTGGTAAGTTCGAAGTGGACGCAGACGGTAAGGTGACCTTCACTCCTGATAAACAGTTCAAGGGTGAAACACCAGAACTTGAATTGACTCGTGTGGATGTCAACGGAACTCCTGTTACTGTCAAGTACCAAGCGGTAGTGAAAGAAGTGACTCCTACAGGAACTGGCGCAACGAGCACAGGTCCTCAAGGACTTCCACAAACAGGTACTCCAACCTTCCAAGGTGGCGACCCATTGGTTCCAATTGATGAAACAGTAGAGCCAACCTTCGAAGATGGAAGCAAAGAGAAATCTATTCCAGGCCAAGGAACCTACACGATTGCACCAGACGGAACTGTAACCTTCACTCCAGAAGCTAATTTTGTAGGAAAAGGAACAGGCGTAACGATTGTCCGCAAGGATAAGAACGGTACTCCAGTTACTGCAAGCTATCGTCCAACAGTTGTAGATCCATCTACTGGTCATGATACGGCTTCTACAGGAGCAAAAGGCCAACCACAAGTGGCAACACCAGTGTTTGAAGGACATATCGATTCGACTGTACCACCAACATTTGAGGATGGTAGCACGACTATGGTTGTTCCGGGTGAAGGAAGCTATACAATTGATAAAGATGATAAGATTACCTTTACTCCAGAACCAGACTTTGTTGGTACAGCTAAAGGATTGGTTGTGAAACGTTTGGATGTGTATGGAAATGCAGTTACTGCTCGCTACACACCAACTGTCCTTGGACAAACACAAGTGAGTGATGCGACATCAGAAGGTCTTAAAGGTCAAACTCAGACTGGTAAACCAAACTTTACAGGTGATGTCGATCTGACAGTTCCGCCAACCTTTGAAGATGGAACAACTGAAAAAGTCGTTCCAGGTGAAGGAACTTACGTAATCTCACCAGATGGCACCGTTACCTTCACTCCAGAGGCAGACTTTGTAGGACAAGCCAAAGGTGTGAAAGTGATCCGTAAAGACCGTAATGGAAATATCATTTCAGGATTCTATACTCCAACAGTAGTAGAACTTCCAGAGCAAGTGAAGCCGTCTGATAAAAAAGAACTTTCAGTACCTGATTCGAAACCAGATCAATTGACTCAAAACATCTCTGTAGAAAAAAATCAACTTCCAAATACAGGAAGTCAAGAAGATGGTTTGAAAAATCTAGGAATTCTGACAGCCCTAGCAGGTGTCATGACACTTGGATTGCTAGGTAAAAAGAAACGAAACGATGAATCAGACTAATCATTTTTAAGAACCGAGAAATCGGTTCTTTTTTTATGACATTTGTCATATTTCCTAGTGACAGAAGCATCTAGCTCCGCTAACTTCAAAGGACTATAATTGAAGTATGAAATGGAGGAAGAAGAAATGAAAAATAAAATGATTGTCGCAGTGAGTTTAGTAGCAGCAGGAGTTATGACCTATCTCATGTTTTCAGGATTGGACGAGGGTTTCTACCATTTTCCTTGGGAGCTCTTTGCTGGCTTTGGAATGATGTCTTGGCTTGTCAGAGAAGGTTTGAAATTAGTCAGAGATGTAAAAAAGGAGTTTGAGGAATGAAAAAAGCAATCATCTATTTCTTTATCGGCCTGTCACTCTTGGTATGGTTAGTGGAGATGTTTACTGGTTGGTTTGACCAAACCTTGCTTCGCCAATTCATTCGTGGTGCTTGGGGGTTTGGATTTATGGTTTTCGTTGTTTTCCCTTTGGGAATGAAGTGGTTGAAAGGAGAATCTCATGACTGTGATTAAAGTTGAGAAATTGAGTAAGAAAATAAAAGACAAGGAGATCTTGCGGAACATCTCCTTTGAAATCAACGATGGTGAATGTGTCGCCTTGATTGGGCCCAACGGAGCTGGAAAAACAACCTTGATTGATTGCCTCTTGGGAGACAAGTTCATGAGCTCAGGTCAGATAGCCATTCAAGGTTTTGTACCAACAGATCCTCGATTAAAGCAGCTTATTTCTATCTTGCCACAAGAAAATACGGTGGTTCAAGACTTGAAAGTGAAAGAACTCTTATCCTTCTTTCAATCAATCTATCCAAACAGTCTCTCCAATCAAGAAATTGATGATTTGCTGAGATTCTCGGACAAGCAGAAAAATCAGCTCGGGGGCAAGCTATCTGGTGGGCAAAAACGTTTGTTCTCTTTTGTGTTGGCACTAATAGGTCGTCCGAAAATTCTATTTTTAGACGAACCAACTGCTGCTATGGATACCTCGACACGTCAGCATTTTTGGGAAATTGTCAATCAGTTAAAGAAAAATGGTGTGACCATTGTTTATTCTTCTCACTATATCGAAGAGGTAGAACATACGGCTGACCGCATTTTGGTACTCCACAAGGGAGAATTGATTCGCGATACGACGCCTTATGCTATGCGTGGTGAAGAACAAGAAAAACATTTTACGGTACCACTAACTTATCAGGAAGTTATCAGCACTTTGGACCAGATTCAAGAGCTTGAAATCAAGCAAAATGCTCTTTCCTTCACAACCAAAGAAGCCAGCCAGGTATGGAAAGTCTTGCAAGAACAGGGCTGCATGATCGAAGAAATTGAAGTTCGCAATCGAACTCTCTTAGACAGTATCTTTGAAACGACTCAAGATTAAAGGAGATTGACGATGAAAAATATGACATGTCTCATGAAAGTAGAAATCATTCTGATGAAACGGCAAGCCATCTACTACTTGCTATCCATCGGACTTCCAAGTGTGTTTTACCTTATTTTCTCTGGTATGATGTCAGGATCAGACATTCCAGAAATTGCTCTTCAAGCCTATCTCTTTGCCATGACGCTCTTTAGTATCATGTCAAGTGCTTTTTTCAGTATCCCTAGCACACTCGAGTCTGATAAGACAAACAACTGGCAAAAATTGATTCAACATTCTCCTGTATCTATGGTAGAATATTATGTATCAAAACTGTTCAGCACCCTACTGACTTTCTTGTTATCAATTATAGTTGTCTTTTCGGTTGGTCATTTTGTCCGTGGAGTGACTCTGCCTTGGCTTGATTGGTTGGTGATCGGAGTTATGTTACTGGTCGGAAGCGTGGTCTTTATCAGCATGGGGGTCTTGGTGAGCTTGCTACCCAGTGCTCAACTGATGACGGTTGTTGGAAATATTGCCTATATTGCTTTGGCTGTCCTAGGTGGACTGTGGTTCCCCTTGGATTCCTTCCCAGAATGGCTCCAATCTATTGGAAAGCTGACTCCAACCTATCAACTGATGCAGGTCGTCTCTACTTATTTGGAACACCATGAATTTAGTATTCTTTCTGCCTTGGTTGTACTAGGTTATACAGTTTTCTTTGGTGTATTGGTCATTCAACTGAAAAAACGGATTGAGGTAAAATAAATCTATGTTGGAAAAATTTAAAAACATTCATTATATGTTTCATATTTCAATAGTGTTTATCATCTTTCCTATAGCGGGTGTCATCGTTGGAGATTACCCGCTTTTAACCTTGCTATGGACCCTACTATTTGTACTTGCCTTCTATTCGGTTTTAATCAGTCAGAATCGCACCGTGCAGTGGCTAGCATGGTGGTCCATGCTTGTCTACATTTTTTATACATCTGTTTGGCTAAGTTCAGGTTTCACATGGTTTATCTTTTATTTATCCAATCTCCTTATTTATGAGCTGGATGAGATTTCTTTTCACTCTTGGCGTTTTGTCAGTTTTATTGTCCTGCAACCATTTATTCTGACCGGAATCTATATGGTCAATCATGTTAGTCCCTGGCAGCTACTCTTTTTCTTGGTGACCTTTATCTTTTCCGATGCAATGACCTTTGGTCTTTATCGAATTCGATTGTCGGAGGACATAAAAGAAGAAAAGATGAAACAAAATGCCAAGCTCAATCTTTTCTTGGCTGAAAACGAACGCAGTCGTATCGGCCAGGATCTTCATGACAGTCTAGGCCATACTTTTGCCATGCTGAGTGTGAAGACGGACCTTGCACTCCAGCTTCTCCAAATGCAGGCCTATCCTCAAGTGGAAAAAGAATTAAAAGAAATTCATCAGATCAGTAAAGAATCCATGAATGAAGTTCGTACAATTATCGAAAATCTTAAAACCAGAACCCTTGCTTCCGAATTTACAACTGTTAAAAAAATGCTGGAAATTGCAGGAATTGAAACAGAAATCGATCACCAACTAGATACAGCTAGCCTAACTCAGGAATTAGAATCAACGGCCTCCATGATTTTACTTGAGTTAGTGACCAACATCATCAAACATGCCAAAGCATCCAAAGCTTACTTGAAATTAGAACGAACAGAGAAAGAACTCATTCTAACAGTGAGAGATGATGGCTGTGGCTTTGCTTCTCTAAAAGGGGATGAACTCCATACCGTTCGAGACCGTGTCCTTCCTTTTTCAGGAGAAGTAAAAGTGATTAGTCAGAAACAGCCGACTGAAGTGCAGGTTCGGTTACCTTATAAGGAGAGAAACTAAGATGAAACTACTTGTTGCAGAAGATCAAAGTATGTTGCGAGATGCCATGTGCCAGTTGCTTACCTTTCAACCAGATGTAGAGTCTGTCCTACAAGCCAAGGATGGTCAAGAAGCAATCCAACTTTTAGAAAAAGAGTCTGTGGATATCGCCATTCTTGACGTAGAAATGCCTGTTAAGACAGGCCTCGAAGTCTTGGAGTGGATACGAGCAGAAAAGCTAGAAATAAAGGTGGTTGTGGTGACGACCTTCAAGCGTCCCGGATATTTTGAACGTGCGGTCAAGGCTGGAGTGGATGCTTATGTCTTAAAAGAAAGAAGCATTGCAGACCTCATGCAAACCTTGCACACTGTTCTTGAAGGACGTAAGGAATATTCGCCTGAATTGATGGAAGTGGTGATGACGCACCCCAATCCGTTAACAGAGCAAGAAATCGCTGTTTTAAAGGGAATCGCTCAGGGTTTGTCTAATCAAGAAATCGCGGATCAGCTTTATCTATCAAATGGAACTGTCCGAAACTATGTCACCAATATTCTTTCGAAACTAGATGCTGGTAATCGAACAGAGGCAGCCAACATTGCAAAAGAATCTGGTTGGCTTTGATAAGAAGGGTTAAAAAATTCCGAAATGACAACTTGAATCAAAGGAAAACCATACTAGAAAGGAGGAGGCAAATTGCCTCCTTTTCTGGTTTAGAAAAGCGGTGAAAGCTAGTGTCAAAGAGTTAAAAGATCAGAATAAAAATGAAAAATATCTTGACAATGAAGGAAAAATTGTGTTACAATAATAGACGGTACTTTTTACTTTTGGTCTCTCAAAAGTGTACAGGGACGTGCTGACAAATGTTGCAAAAGTACACACAGATGGTAGCTGTCACCAAGTTTATCATCACCAAAAATAAAAAAACACAGGAGAATGTAGATGCCTACAATTAACCAATTGGTTCGCAAACCGCGTAAATCAAAAGTAGAAAAATCTAAATCACCAGCTTTGAACGTTGGTTACAACAGTCATAAAAAAGTTCAAACAAACGTTTCTTCACCACAAAAACGTGGTGTTGCAACTCGTGTGGGAACAATGACACCTAAAAAACCTAACTCTGCCCTTCGTAAATTCGCTCGTGTACGTTTGAGCAACCTTATCGAAGTTACTGCCTACATCCCAGGTATCGGACACAACTTGCAAGAGCACAGCGTGGTGCTTCTTCGTGGTGGACGTGTAAAAGACCTTCCAGGGGTACGTTACCATATCGTCCGTGGTGCACTTGATACTGCAGGTGTTAACGATCGTAAACAAGGCCGTTCTAAATACGGTACTAAACGTCCAAAAGCATAAGGAAAGGGGATAAAGAGAAATGAGTCGTAAAAATAGAGCTCCAAAACGTGATGTATTGCCAGATCCGCTTTACAATTCACAACTAGTTACTCGTCTTATCAACCGCGTTATGCTTGACGGTAAACGTGGTACAGCTGCTTCAATCGTTTACGGTGCTTTTGAGCAAATCAAAGAAGCTACTGGTAACGATGCACTTGAAGTATTTGAAACAGCTATGGAAAACATCATGCCTGTACTTGAAGTACGTGCACGTCGTGTTGGTGGATCTAACTACCAAGTCCCAGTTGAAGTTCGTCCAGAACGTCGTACAACACTTGGACTTCGTTGGTTGGTAACCATCGCTCGCCTTCGTGGTGAACACACAATGCAAGACCGTCTTGCAAAAGAAATCTTGGATGCTGCGAACAACACTGGTGCAGCAGTTAAGAAACGTGAAGACACTCACCGTATGGCTGAAGCTAACCGTGCCTTCGCACACTTCCGTTGGTAATAAAATGATACTAAGAGCGGTAAAGGCCCAAGGCAAAAATAGGAAACTGATGCAGTGTTCCGTGAACACAAAGCAGTTTATCTTTTTTGCACCGTGCCTCGCTCGGGTTCAAATCAGTTAACTGGAGCTTTTAGCCCGAGTTCAATTCAACTTGTCTACAAGTTGAAACCAACAAAAACAAGATAAACATTGAGAACGGGTAGGTCCTGCCTATCCGTTTTTATTAAAATCGTGTTATAATAGAATAGAAATTAAAATAAATAGGAGAAACAAACCTCATGGCACGCGAATTTTCACTTGAAAAAACTCGTAATATCGGTATCATGGCTCACGTCGATGCCGGTAAAACAACAACTACTGAGCGTATTCTTTACTACACTGGTAAAATCCACAAAATCGGTGAAACTCACGAAGGTGCATCACAAATGGACTGGATGGAGCAAGAGCAAGAACGTGGTATCACAATCACATCTGCTGCGACAACAGCTCAATGGAACAACCACCGCGTAAATATCATCGACACACCAGGACACGTGGACTTCACAATCGAAGTACAACGTTCTCTTCGTGTATTGGACGGTGCGGTTACTGTTCTTGACTCACAATCAGGTGTTGAGCCTCAAACTGAAACAGTTTGGCGTCAAGCAACTGAGTACGGAGTTCCACGTATCGTATTTGCCAACAAAATGGACAAAATCGGTGCTGACTTCCTTTACTCAGTAAGCACACTTCACGACCGTCTTCAAGCAAACGCACACCCAATCCAATTGCCAATCGGTGCTGAAGATGACTTCCGCGGTATCATCGACTTGATCAAGATGAAAGCTGAAATCTATACTAATGACCTTGGTACAGATATCCTTGAAGAAGATATTCCAGCTGAATACCTTGACCAAGCTCAAGAATACCGTGAAAAATTGGTTGAAGCAGTTGCTGAAACTGATGAAGACTTGATGATGAAATACCTTGAAGGTGAAGAAATCACTAACGAAGAATTGAAAGCTGCTATCCGTAAAGCAACTATCAACGTTGAATTCTTCCCAGTATTGTGTGGTTCTGCCTTCAAGAACAAGGGTGTACAATTGATGCTTGATGCGGTTATCGACTACCTTCCAAGCCCACTTGACATCCCAGCGATCAAAGGTATCAACCCAGATACAGACGAAGAAGAAACTCGCCCAGCATCTGACGAAGAGCCATTCGCAGCTCTTGCCTTCAAGATCATGACTGACCCATTCGTAGGTCGTTTGACATTCTTCCGTGTATACTCAGGTGTTCTTCAATCAGGTTCTTACGTATTGAACACTTCTAAAGGTAAACGTGAACGTATCGGACGTATCCTTCAAATGCACGCTAACAGCCGTCAAGAAATTGACACTGTTTACTCAGGTGATATCGCTGCTGCCGTTGGTTTGAAAGATACTACAACTGGTGACTCATTGACAGATGAAAAAGCTAAAATCATCCTTGAGTCAATCAACGTTCCAGAACCAGTTATCCAATTGATGGTTGAGCCTAAATCTAAAGCAGACCAAGACAAGATGGGTATTGCCCTTCAAAAATTGGCTGAAGAAGATCCAACATTCCGCGTTGAAACAAACGTTGAAACTGGTGAAACAGTTATCTCTGGTATGGGTGAACTTCACCTTGATGTCCTTGTTGACCGTATGCGTCGTGAGTTCAAAGTTGAAGCGAACGTAGGTGCTCCTCAAGTATCTTACCGTGAAACATTCCGCGCTTCTACTCAAGCACGTGGATTCTTCAAACGTCAGTCTGGTGGTAAAGGTCAATTCGGTGATGTTTGGATTGAATTTACTCCAAACGAAGAAGGAAAAGGATTCGAATTCGAAAACGCAATCGTCGGTGGTGTGGTTCCTCGTGAATTTATCCCAGCGGTTGAAAAAGGTTTGGTAGAATCTATGGCTAACGGTGTTCTTGCAGGTTACCCAATGGTTGACGTTAAAGCTAAACTTTACGATGGTTCATACCACGATGTCGACTCATCTGAAACTGCCTTCAAGATCGCGGCTTCACTTGCCCTTAAAGAAGCTGCTAAATCAGCACAACCAGCTATCCTTGAGCCAATGATGCTTGTAACCATCACTGTTCCTGAAGAAAACCTTGGTGATGTTATGGGTCACGTAACTGCTCGTCGTGGACGTGTAGATGGTATGGAAGCTCACGGTAACAGCCAAATCGTTCGTGCTTACGTTCCACTTGCTGAAATGTTCGGTTACGCAACAGTTCTTCGTTCTGCATCTCAAGGACGTGGTACATTCATGATGGTATTTGACCACTACGAAGATGTACCTAAGTCAGTACAAGAAGAAATCATTAAGAAAAACAAAGGTGAAGACTAATCAGTCCTCACTCTAGAAGGAAGTCACTTAGTGGCTTCCTTTTTTCGTCTTTAACTATTCATTTTTGCTGAATATAGTATACGAATTTAATCGCTAAGTGAGAAAAATACTAATTTTATTCAGAAAGAAAATATACTAATTTGATAAATTAAAGTAAATAAAGGTTCCTAATTCCGTAGAAAAGTTAATAAAAATGAGGACAAGATTCATAAATACACTTTTAGATAGAAAATTCAGAAAATTGACTCTTTTGCCTTGAAAATTTTTGAAAAAATGGTATGATAGTAACAAGCTATTTTTTTAAGAGAAGAGAAAGGGGAACAATGGAGAAAATCAGTTTAGAATCTCCTAAGACGGGGTCGGACCTAGTTTTGGAAACACTTCGGGACTTAGGGATTGATACCATTTTTGGTTATCCTGGTGGTGCAGTCTTACCTTTGTATGATGCGATATACAATTTTAAAGGTATTCGCCACATCTTAGGACGCCATGAGCAAGGTTGTTTGCACGAAGCTGAAGGATATGCCAAATCAACTGGAAAGTTGGGCGTTGCCGTCGTCACGAGTGGGCCGGGAGCAACAAATGCCATTACAGGGATTGCAGATGCCATGAGCGATAGCGTTCCCCTTTTGGTCTTTACAGGTCAGGTTGCGCGAGCTGGGATTGGGAAAGATGCCTTTCAGGAAGCAGACATCGTGGGGATTACCATGCCCATTACCAAATACAATTACCAAGTTCGTGAGACAGCAGATATTCCTCGTATCATTACGGAAGCTGTCCATATCGCAACGACTGGTCGTCCAGGTCCTGTTGTGATTGACTTGCCCAAGGATGTATCAGCTCTAGAGACAGATTTCATCTATTCACCAGAAGTTAATTTACCAAGTTACCAACCGACGCTTGATCCGAATGACATGCAAATCAAGAAAATCTTGAAGCAATTGTCAAAAGCCAAGAAACCTGTTTTGTTAGCAGGCGGTGGTATCAGCTATGCGGAAGCTTCTAAGGAACTCAATGAATTTGCTGAACGTTACCAAATTCCAGTAGTCACTAGTCTTTTGGGGCAAGGAACCATTGCAACGAGTCATCCGCTCTTCCTAGGGATGGGAGGCATGCACGGTTCTTTCGCAGCCAACATTGCAATGACGGAAGCGGACTTTATGATTAGTATTGGTTGCCGTTTCGATGACCGCTTGACTGGGAACCCTAAGACCTTCGCGAAGAATGCTAAGGTTGCCCATATCGATGTTGATCCAGCTGAGATTGGTAAGATTATCAGTGCAGATATTCCTGTAGTGGGGGATGCTAAGAAAGCCTTGCAGATGCTACTGGCAGAACCAACTGTTCATAACAATACTGAAAAGTGGATTGAAAAAGTTACCAAGGACAAGAATCGAGTTCGTTCTTATGATAAGAAAGAACGTGTGGTTCAGCCTCAGGCCGTTATTGAACGCATCGGTGAGTTGACGAATGGGGATGCCATTGTTGTCACAGACGTAGGGCAGCACCAAATGTGGACAGCTCAGTATTATCCTTACCAAAATGAGCGTCAGTTAGTCACTTCAGGTGGTTTGGGTACCATGGGCTTCGGAGTTCCTGCAGCTATTGGAGCCAAGATTGCCAATCCAGAAAAAGAGGTCATCCTTTTTGTCGGTGATGGTGGTTTCCAAATGACCAACCAAGAGCTAGCAATCCTAAACATCTACAAGGTGCCGATTAAGGTTGTCATGTTGAATAACCACTCACTAGGAATGGTTCGTCAGTGGCAGGAATCCTTCTATGAGGGAAGAACTTCCGAGTCAGTCTTTGATACACTTCCTGACTTCCAGCTGATGGCACAGGCTTACGGTATCAAAAACTATAAATTTGATAATCCAGAGACGATAGAGAAGGATCTAGAAGTCATTCTGGAGGATGTGCCGATGTTTATCGAGGTGGATATTTCTCGTAAGGAACAGGTCTTACCGATGGTACCAGCTGGTAAGAGCAATCATGAGATGTTGGGGGTGAAGTTCCATGCGTAGAATGTTAACAGCTAGATTACAAAACCGTTCAGGAGTTTTGAATCGTTTTACAGGTGTCCTTTCTCGTCGTCAAGTCAATATTGAGAGTATCTCAGTTGGTGCGACAGAGAACCCCAATGTATCTCGCATCACCATCATTATTGATGTAGCATCTCATGATGAGGTCGAGCAAATCATTAAACAGCTCAATCGTCAGATTGATGTGATTCGCATTCGAGATATCACAGATAAACCACACTTGGAAAGAGAAGTTATCTTGGTAAAAGTATCTGCTCCTGCTGAGAAGCGTGCAGAAATCTTGGCCATTATCCAACCTTTCCGTGCAACGGTAGTAGATGTGGCTCCAAGCTCAATCACCATCCAGATGACGGGAAATGCTGAAAAGAGTGAAGCTTTATTACGAGTGATTCGACCATATGGTATTAAAAATATCGCTCGTACGGGTGCAACTGGATTTACCCGCGACTAATAGTCTTTGATTTTCAATGAGTATAAAAAATAACTTAAATTTGTTAAACCAGCCTATAAGGCAATAAAAAATAGAAAAGAGAGAAAAACTATGGCAGTTCAAATGGAATACGAAAAAGATGTTAAAGTAGCAGCGCTTGACGGTAAAAAAATCGCCGTAATCGGTTATGGTTCACAAGGACATGCGCATGCGCAAAACTTGCGTGATTCAGGTCGTGATGTCATCATCGGTGTGCGTCCAGGTAAATCTTTTGACAAAGCAAAAGAAGATGGATTTGACACTTACACAGTAGCAGAAGCAACTAAATTGGCTGACGTTATCATGATCTTGGCACCAGACGAAATCCAACAAGAATTGTACGAAGCAGAAATCGCTCCAAACTTGGAAGCTGGAAATGCAGTTGGATTTGCTCATGGTTTCAATATCCACTTTGAATTTATCAAAGTTCCTGCAGATGTAGATGTCTTCATGTGTGCTCCTAAAGGACCAGGACACTTGGTACGTCGTACTTACGAAGAAGGATTTGGTGTTCCAGCTCTTTACGCAGTTTACCAAGATGCAACAGGAAATGCTAAAAACATTGCTATGGACTGGTGTAAAGGTGTTGGGGCTGCTCGTGTTGGGTTGCTTGAAACAACTTACAAAGAAGAAACTGAAGAAGATTTGTTTGGTGAACAAGCTGTACTTTGTGGTGGTTTGACCGCCCTTATCGAAGCAGGTTTTGAAGTCTTGACAGAAGCAGGCTATGCCCCAGAATTGGCTTACTTTGAAGTTCTTCACGAAATGAAGTTGATCGTTGACTTGATCTATGAAGGTGGATTCAAGAAAATGCGTCAATCTATTTCAAACACTGCTGAATACGGTGACTATGTATCAGGTCCACGTGTGATTACTGAGCAAGTTAAAGAAAACATGAAAGCTGTTTTGGCAGATATCCAAAATGGTAAATTTGCAAATGACTTTGTGAATGACTACAAGGCTGGTCGTCCAAAATTAACTGCTTACCGTGAACAAGCAGCTAACCTTGAAATTGAAAAAGTTGGTGCAGAATTGCGTAAAGCAATGCCTTTCGTTGGTAAAAACGACGACGACGCATTCAAAATCTACAATTAATTCTTGTAAAGAAAGACAGAAGGCGAGTTGGGGGTACCTAACTCGTTTTTTATCTGGAACAGTATTTGAGGAGGAGACAATGCTAAGTGCAAAAGATGTGGTGAAAGCCCACAAAGTTTTGAGTGGTGTAGTAGTTGATACGCCACTAGAATATGATCATTATTTATCAGAAAAATACCAAGCAAAGATTTATCTCAAGAAGGAGAATGCACAACGAGTTCGCTCTTTTAAAATTCGTGGAGCCTATTATGCCATTTCTCAACTATCAAAAGAAGAACGCGAGCGTGGTGTAGTCTGTGCCTCTGCGGGAAATCATGCCCAAGGTGTCGCCTATACTTGTAATGAGATGAAGATTCCTGCAACGATCTTTATGCCTATTACAACACCGCAACAAAAGATTGGGCAGGTTCGCTTTTTCGGTGGAGAGTTTGTGACAATCAAATTAGTTGGGGATACCTTTGATGCTTCTGCTAAGGCAGCACAAGAATTTACCTTGACAGAAAACCGCACCTTCATCGATCCTTTTGATGATGCGCATGTTCAGGCTGGTCAAGGGACTGTAGCCTATGAAATTCTTGAAGAAGCCCGTAAAGAGTCTATTGATTTTGATACAGTACTTGTACCAGTAGGTGGTGGCGGATTGATTGCCGGTGTTTCTACTTATATTAAGGAAACCAACCCGACTATTGAAGTGATCGGGGTAGAAGCTAATGGAGCTCGCTCTATGAAGGCTGCCTTTGAAGCTGGGGGACCAGTTAAACTCAAAGAAATTGATAAGTTTGCTGATGGGATAGCTGTGCAGAAGGTTGGACAATTAACCTATGAAGCGACCCGAAAAAATGTTGAAACGCTGATTGGGGTGGACGAGGGATTGATTTCTGAAACCTTGATTGATCTTTATTCCAAACAAGGTATTGTTGCAGAACCAGCCGGAGCTGCCAGCGTTGCAGCCTTGGAAGTTTTATCAGACTATATCAAAGGCAAGACGATTTGTTGTATCATTTCTGGAGGAAATAACGATATCAACCGTATGCCAGAGATGGAAGAACGTGCCTTGATTTACGATGGAATCAAGCATTACTTTGTAGTGAATTTCCCACAACGTCCAGGAGCTCTACGAGAGTTTGTAAATGACATTTTGGGGCCAAATGATGACATCACTCGTTTTGAATATATCAAACGAGCAAGCAAGGGGACAGGTCCAGTCTTGATTGGGGTGGCTCTTGCCAATAAGCATGACTATGCTGGATTGATTCATCGAATGGAAAAGTTTGACCCATCTTATATTAATTTGAATGGGAACGAAACGTTGTATAATATGTTAGTTTAAGCTAAAATAAAATTATTATCATATTATTTGCGTAATAATGATGATGGTGCTATAATGAGGGTGACGAAAGGGGGAGATTCCCATGGTTTTACAAATTTTACTTGTTTTATTGTTTTTAGTGGTGATTGCATCAGTGATTATGGTTAGTTCTGTGTATGTGGTTCGACAACAATCTGTCGCTATCATAGAACGCTTTGGTAAATACCAAAAGTTGAGCAATAGTGGTATTCATTTACGAGCTCCTTTTGGAATTGATAGGATTGCGGCAAGAGTTCAATTACGCTTGTTGCAAAGTGAGATTGTTGTAGAGACAAAGACGCAAGATAATGTATTTGTAACGATGAATGTGGCAACTCAGTATCGAGTAAATGAAAACAATGTCACAGATGCCTATTATAAATTGATGCGTCCAGAAGCCCAAATTAAATCCTATATTGAAGATGCTTTGCGTTCATCTGTACCAAAGTTAACCCTAGATGAGTTGTTTGAGAAGAAGGATGAAATCGCCTTAGAAGTTCAAAAACAAGTGGCTGAAGAAATGTCTACGTATGGGTATATCATTGTCAAAACGCTGATTACTAAGGTTGAACCTGATGCTGAAGTAAAACAATCAATGAATGAAATTAACGCGGCTCAACGTAAGAGAGTTGCAGCGCAAGAGCTTGCTGAAGCAGATAAGATTAAAATCGTGACCGCAGCAGAAGCAGAAGCAGAAAAAGATCGCCTACATGGTGTAGGGATTGCAGAGCAGCGTAAAGCAATTGTTGACGGACTAGCTGATTCTATCCAAGAGTTAAAGGGCGCCAATGTTGAGCTAACTGAAGAACAAATCATGTCTATCCTATTAACGAACCAGTATTTAGATACGTTGAATAATTTTGCAGATAAAGAGGGTAATAATACAATCTTCCTACCAGCAAATCCTAATGGAGTCGAGGACATAAGAACTCATATATTATCGGCTTTAAAAGCCAAATAAAAATATGCAGAATAATATAGTTGCGACGAATATATGTTTTTTTATTGACAAACGAAATAAAAACGTATACAATTAAGCATTGTAAAGAATAATTTAGGAGAAGAACATGGCTAAGTCGAACTTTGAAAAAGTAGAAGCAGTTGTTGGCTGGGTTCGTGATAAGAAAATCACAGGCTACCGTATCTCTAAAGAAACGAATGCGCGTGAAATGTCTATCATTGCTCTAGCACAAGGACGCGCAAAAGTTAAAAATATTTCATTTGAAACAGCTCTTGGTTTAATCGATTTCTATGAAAAAAATCATGAAAAATTTGAAGATTAAACTGTGGTCACAGGCAGATTCTTAAAGCGGATCTGTCTTTCTTTTTCCTAATTACTAAAAAAGACTGCATAAAGAATGCAGTCTTTTATCTTATTTGAGATAGCGCTGAAGAAACTCGCGCGTCCGTTCTTCTTTAGGGTTCGTGAAGAGGTCTTCTGGTTTGCCTTCTTCAGCAATGACGCCCTTATCCATAAAGATGACACGGTGAGAGACATCGCGAGCGAACTCCATTTCGTGGGTTACGACGATCATGGTCAAGCCTTCTTGAGCCAAATCCTGCATAATTTTGAGGACTTCTCCGACCATTTCAGGGTCAAGGGCAGATGTTGGTTCGTCGAAGAGAATGGCATCGGGATTCATGGAGAGTGCGCGGGCGATAGCCACGCGTTGTTTTTGACCTCCTGAGAGTTGCTTCGGTTTGGCTTGCCAGTAGCGTTCTCCCATGCCAACTTTTTCGAGATTCTCTTTGGCAATTTTTTCAGCTTCAGAGTGATCACGTTTAAGGACAGTCGTTTGGGCAACGATCGTATTTTCAAGGACATTCAGATTTTCAAAGAGGTTGAAAGATTGGAAAACCATACCGAGTTTTTCACGATAATGGGTGAGGTTATAGCCTTTTTCTAAGACATTTTCTCCTCGATAGAGAATCTCTCCCTCTGTAGGTGTTTCGAGTAAATTAATTGAACGAAGGAAGGTTGATTTTCCACTTCCTGAGCTCCCGATGATGGAAATAACCTCTCCTTTATGGACGGTGAGAGAAATGTCTTTTAGCACTTCGTTTTGCCCATATGATTTTTTGAGGTGTTTGATTTCAAGAATTGGTTGTGTCATTTTTTCAAATCCTCCGTTTGCATTTGGTTAGCACCTGTAGTGTAAGTATCCATGTCCATACGACGTTCGATGAAGCGTAGGATACGGGTCACAGTAAAGGTGAGGACAAAGTAAATCACGGCGATGATGGTAAAGGTCTGGAAGTATTGATAGGTTTGTGTTGCTACAGTATTTCCTGAGAAATAAAGCTCAACAACTGAAATAACGTTCAATACAGAGGTATCTTTGATATTGATGACAAACTCATTACCAGTAGCAGGTAGAATATTACGGACAACCTGAGGTAGGACAATCTTACGCATGGTTTGATTATGGGTCATACCAAGAGCAGTTGCAGCTTCAAACTGTCCTTTGTCAACTGCTAGAATACCACCACGAACGATCTCTGTCATGTAGGCACCCGTGTTGATTGAGACGATGAAGATAGCAGCTAGTGTGCGGTCAAGATTGATACCGAAAGCTTGGGCAGTTCCATAGTAGATAACCATAGATTGAACAATCATTGGCGTACCACGGAAGATCTCGATATAGACATTGAGAATCCAACCGACTAGTTTCTGTAGGGCGTACATTGCCTTGTTCTCAGATAGTGGAGCGGTACGGAAGACCCCGATCGCAAGTCCGATAAGGAGACCTGTGATGGTTCCGATAATGGAGATTAAGAGTGTGATACCAGCACCACGCAAGAGTTGTTGCCAGTTCTCAGAAAGAATCTTAGCGACTTGGCTAAAGAAACTACTTTCTTCCTCTGTTGTTGTAGACTCCACAGGTTGCTCTTTGATCATACGATCCATGAGGGCTACTTGTTCATCCTTAGAGATGTTTTCGATGCTGGCATTGATTTGACTGATGCGACTATCATCTTTACGAAGTCCAATGGCAATAGCTGTATCTTCTTCGCCAGTTTTGAAACCTGGTTGAGGTTGGATCATTTTGAACTTAGCGTTAGCAGACTCAGCGGTCATTGCTTCAGGTCGTTCAGAAACATAGGCATCAATAACACCAGCCTCCAGAGCTTGACGCATTTGGGCGAAGTCTCCCATAGCTGTTTCTTTTTTGGCACCTGGAATTTGGGAAATCAGGTCATAAAGATAAACACCTTGTTGAGACGTGATTTTTGCTCCACTAAAGTCTTCCAAAGATTTGGCATTCGCGTAGGCAGAGTCCTTTTTTACCAATAGAACCGGTTCGCTAGTATAGTAACTGCTTGAAAAAGCAATTTCTTGTTTGCGTTCAGCAGTTGGGCTCATACCGGCAATGATCATATCAATTTTGCCAGAAGTAAGGGCTGGAACAAGTCCTTCCCATTTGGTTTTCACAACCAAAGGTTCCTTGCCAAGGTCTTTGGCAATCTTTTTAGCAATTTGAACATCGTAGCCGTTGGCATATTGGTTGGTACCGTCGATTTTGACGGCGCCGTTACTATCGTCGTCTTGAGTCCAGTTGAAGGGAGCGTAAGCTGCCTCCATCCCGATGCGTAAATATTCGTCGGCTTGGACTTGGCTAACTAGTCCTAAGGTAAGGGCTAGGCTAGCAAGGATAGATAAGCATAATTTTTTCATGTTTTCTCCTATTTTTAGTCTAAAAATGACTCTCTCTATTGTATCTAAAAATAGTGAGATTTTCAATACAAGTAAGCCTTTACTTATAAAAAATGATATAATGGTAAAAAGATTGAAAGGGAACCGATTATGAAAAAAAGATGGCTGTTGGCTTTGGTATTTACTTATTTATTATTTATACCGAGCCTGGTTTTTGCAGTAGACTTTGATATCTTATCCTATAAGGGTGATTTGAATATTCATGCAGATAATACTGCAATTTTTAAGGAAACAATTACCTACCGCTTTGGAGACGATTATAATGGTCAGTTGGTTGGACTAGGGAAATCTGGGAAAATGCCAGAAGGATTTGACATTGATCCCGACCCGACCGTTCAGGTCTCTAAAAATGGAAGAATTGTTCAAAATGTTTCCTTCTATACTATGGAGGAAGAGGACGGCTACAAGGTAAAAATATACAATGCTGGATATGCCGGAGATACTGTTCGGGTAACGGTCACCTGGAAACTAACAAACCTTCTCTTCTTATATAAGGATATCGCAGAGCTAAATTGGCAACCCTTGACAGATAGTACTGGAGATATCAAAGAGATTGAGTTTAAGGTTAGCTCTGATACCCCAGCAGAGAAACTCTATTTTCATGCAGGCCAACTCCTAAGGGACTCTAGTGTTGAAAAAGTAAATAATCTCTATCATGTCAAAATGAAAGACCTTCCTAGAAAGCGACAGATCGAATTACACGCTTACTGGCCTAGAAGTGCTTTTGCAGGAGCTCCAGATCAAGGATTAGAGGAAGAACGTTTAACCGATTTTAACCGGATTGAAAGCAATATAGCAACAGAAAAAGCGCAAAGTGAGATTTTGATGAAATGGGTATTTCCCGTCATTTTTATGAGTCTCTTACTTCTAGTTCCTATCTTCTATAGGATGTTTCGTCAGAGTACAAGCATTAAAAAGGTCTTTCCAAAAGATCATCGACTCTACGAACCACCGATGGATTTGCCTCCAATGGTTTTAGCAGAAGCAGTGTATTCAACTTCCTTAGAGGAAGTCAATCCTCTAAACAAATCAGGGTTTGGTAAATTTACTTTTGAACGTTTGATTCAGGCAACCTTGTTGGATTTAGTAGATCGAGGTCATTTATCTATTTTCCAAGGGGATGAAGAACCTTATGTGCGCATTATCAGTGAAAAGGGTTTGTCCAATTTTGAGAAAGAATGTCTACGCATGACTTTGTCAAATAAGAAAGAATTGGCTATTTCAGAGCTCTTCCCTGATTACCAAGTTTCATCTTCCCTTTACCGTGGTGCCAAAGAGTCAGATGAAAAACATATCCGAGAAACAGGCTCGCGTCTTAAACGCTCCTTTGAAGGAAGACTTCAACGCATTCAGTCTTGTGTCAAGGATAAGGTCCATGTACTTCGTATCCCAAGCTACTATCGTCCCTTGACAAGCGAGGAACGCCGCCTTGCTCTCGGGATGCGAGTTTGTTCAGCCATAACAGCTCTAGGTGGACTGCTATTCTTTTACTATAGCTGGCAAACACATGGTTTCTTTTCGATCCCATTTCTACTCTTAGGATTGACAGGATTAGGGGCTAGTTTCTGGGTTTACCTTGCCACGCGAGGAGTTTATCGCGATGGAGTTCTAACAGAGGAAGGAGCGGAGATCTACTATCTCTGGACGAGTTTTGAAAATATGCTTCGGGACATCGCTCATCTGGATCAGGCCGAGCTAGAGAGCATCGTCCTTTGGAACCGTCTACTGGTCTATGCGACTCTCTTTGGTTATGCCAAGAAGGTGAGCAAGTTAATGAAAGTCCGCCATATTCAGCTTGAAAATCCAGATTTGAATCTTTATGTAGCCTATGGTTGGCACTCACAGTTCTACACCTCAACTGCACAAATCAAGCAATATACTGCTGTCGCAAATACAGCTAGCAATTACTCTGTATCTTCTGGAAGTGGTTCTTCAGGTGGAGGATTCTCAGGAGGAGGTGGCGGTGGTAGCATCGGCGCCTTCTAAAAAATCTATCGCAACATCTGAAATTATGTTATAATAGAGGACAGAAAAAGGAGTAATGTATGTATTTTATTGAAATTTTGAAGTCAATCTTTTTTGGGATTGTTGAAGGAATTACAGAATGGTTGCCCATTTCAAGTACTGGCCACTTGATCTTGGTTGAAGAATTTGTACAATACAAGGACCAAAATGAAGCCTTCATGTCCATGTTTAATGTTGTCATTCAGCTTGGTGCCATTTTAGCAGTTATGGTCATTTACTTTAATAAGCTTAATCCCTTCAAACCTGGTAAAAATAAGGTTGAAGTTCGTCGTACTTGGCAGTTGTGGTCCAAGGTCTTCGTTGCGACCTTACCTTTGCTATTGGTCTTTAAATTAGATGATTGGTTTGATGCCAACTTCCATAATATGGTTTCGGTTGCGATCATGTTGATTATCTATGGGGTTGCCTTTATCTATCTTGAAAAACGAAATAAGGCCCAAGCTATTGAACCAACAGTAACAGAGCTAGACAAATTGCCTTATAAAACAGCCCTTTACATCGGTCTCTTCCAAGTCCTTGCCCTTTTCCCAGGAACAAGTCGTTCAGGGGCGACGATAGTTGGTGGTTTGTTGAATGGAACAAGTCGTTCTGTTGTAACGGAGTTTACCTTCTACCTCGGAATCCCTGTTATGTTTGGAGCCAGCGCTTTAAAGACTTTCAAATTTATTAAAGCAGGTCAACTCTTGAGTTTTGGACAACTGTTCTTGCTCTTGGTTGCTATGGGTGTTGCCTTTGCAGTCAGCATGGTTGCTATTCGTTTCTTGACTAGCTATGTGAAGAAGCACGACTTTACACTCTTTGGTAAATACCGTATCGTACTCGGTAGTGTCTTGTTGCTCTATAGTTTTGTGCGTTTATTTGTATAAGTTGAAAATAGAATAAAATAGGATAGTTCGCCAAAAAAACATTTGGGGAACTATCCTATTTTTTATAATCGTTTAGTTTATTTTATATTACCTTATTATGTCGCCTTGCCCAACGTTTGTCTACGGTTTTAAAAGTAAACGAAAAGATTGTATTTAATTTGATTGACTTAAAATTTCTTGGATCAAAGATTCATCAAAAATATCTAAGCCGATGGATTGAAGCATAAATTGTAAAAAATAGATACGATCAACTATTTTTTCGGAAGAATTTTCAAAAATACTTCCTTCTACCCAAAAGTTAGTCAAAAGCAAGATTGTCTCGGCTGCTTCATTAGGGAAGGGGATGGATTGAATGGACTGATCTTCTATTCCTTTTTTTATAATATCTGAAATAAGGGGAGTTCCTATACGCAGATTGTAACGGATAATAGTCAGCATGAACTCCGCATCAAGAGGCGCGTGATTCAACATTTCGTAGTTAGTTTTCTGACTTTTTAAACTAAACTGAAAGGTTTCTCTGAGCTGTTCTCTTCCAGTCAAATGACTGGTGGATTCAAGCCAGTCTAGCAATTCCTTTTCCATCAATTGATAACGCTGTTTTAAAACTGCAAAAAAAATTTCATCTTTTGATTGAAAATGGTGATAAATGGCTCCTTTTGAAATGCCAGCTGTTTGTGCTATGTTTTGTACACTTGTTTTTTCATAGCCGTTGTGAATAAAGAGCTGTGTAGCCGTTGATAAAATTTTTTCAATCATTGCTTGAGATTTTTCTGTTTTTGCGACCATTGAGTTCCTTCTCTCTGTTTTATTAAATTTATTTTATCAAAAAAAGAAGAAAAGGTAATATTTGAGCAGTCTAATAAGCCTCCTTCCTTAAGAAAATCACTCTACTTTTTTAATTTTGCTTCTATACGTTTGATGTGATACAAGTTTGAGAGAACTGTAATCCCACCAATGGTCATTATTCCTAAACCATTCAAAGGACTAAACAAAGTAGTGATGAGCCCACCAGTAAGTGTGGCATATCCACATTTCACTCCCAAACGAGAATGTCGGATACCGCTCTCTCCTTGTGTTAATCGGTAAAGCTGTTCTTTTTGTAGCTTTTTTTGCTTTTGAATGGTTTCGTGATGATGTATTAGTTGTTGACGTACTCGTTGATTTTGTTTTTCAATAGAATCGATTGTTTTTTCTAGCGTAGTTTTTTTCATGTTAAGTCCTTTCTTTTAAAAACCAACCAGACGGTATTTTTATATTTTCTAGTTTAACAAATAAAAATGAAGGTGTCAACACCTACCACTTATGAGAAAAAGTTTTTTACTAGGAACTATTTGAAATCTATCTCACGTTTTTAGTTTTAAGTGTTGGAGTTAATACTTAATTAAAACCAACTGCTCCTTTTCATTAATAAATTGTCAAAAAATATTGTAGTCTAAGTATATGCGTTGGAATGTTACTTTAAAATTATAGTATATATCCTAGTACAAATGCGGTAGGACATCAAACTATACTTCTCAAAAGCATTCAGTTTTCTAATAAAAGAGAGAGGGAATAAGAGGAAGAGGCTTTCTTGAATTAGGAATTATTAGAGTCTAAAAGGGGAATCATACTAATACAGCCTGCCGAATGCTGGTCAGCAATTTAAGATAGTACCTCAGACTGTTTTAGTGGTTAGCTACCACGATCTAAGAATTATTTTTAAAACAGAATGAGGCTGAAACACTTTTGTTCCAACCTCATTTGATTAAAACCAATGCCCCCTCAAGGATTTAAAATCCTGTCACCGTTATTCCTAGTAAACGGATACCTTTTTCTTTTTCAGCTAGTTCTTCGTAGAGTTGAAGGGCAGTTTGAGAAATCTGACTAGCGTCCTGTGTTGCTTGTGGGAGGCTTTTTCGTCTAGTCAGAGTGGAGAAGTCAGCATATCGTATTTTTAGAATAATGATTTTTCCAGCTTTGTCCTGCGTGCTGAGATTGTGAGCTACCTTTTCTGAGAGAAGAGTCAGCTCTTTTTTGATGTCTTCTTCTACTTGTAGGATCTTTCCGTAGGTTTTTTCCTTGCCAATGGACTTACGAATGCGATTGGACTTGACTGGTGAGTTATGAATGCCCCTTGCCTTTCGATAAAGGTCAAAACCGAGTCTGCCGAACCGATCGATTAAAGTAACTTCAGAAACAGCTAATAGGTCTTCACCAGTATAAATGCCCATTTCATGAAGGCGTTCAACTGTTTTTTTGCCCACACCGTGAAATTTAGCAATATCCATTTGTTTAAGAAAGTCTTGGGCCTGATCTGGGAGGATAACTGTTAAACCATGCGGTTTTTGATAGTCACTAGCCATTTTAGCTAAGAATTTGTTATAAGAGACGCCTGCAGAAGCAGTCAGGTGTAGTTCCTGCCAGATATCCTCTTGGATGAGGCGGGCTATTTTGACAGCAGACTTGATACCGAGTTTATTTTCCGTCACATCTAAGTATGCCTCGTCAATACTCATAGGTTCAATCAAATCAGTGTATCGTTTAAAAATAGCACGAATCTCAAGCCCCACTGCCTTATACTTTTCATAATTTCCAGAGATAAAGACAGCTTGGGGACAGCGCTCATAAGCTTCTTTAGAGCTCATGGCTGAATGAACACCAAAAGCTCGTGCCTCATAGCTACAGGTAGAAACGACACCACGCCCACCTGTTTGTCTGGGATCGCTTCCGATAATGACAGGTTTGCCCTTTAACTTGGGATTATCTCTGATTTCCACCGCAGCAAAAAAGGCATCCATGTCGATATGGATGATTTTTCTGGACAGATCATTTATCAATGGAAATATGAGCATTCCAATCCCTTTCTAGTGTCATTTTCTATTTATTATACCCTTTTTTCTGAAAAAATGGGAAAGTTCAACCCTACTTTCAAAAATATAATACAGATGAGAACAAAAAAGAGACTGTATTATAAAAGAAAGCGTCTAAAATGCCGATTTTCTCTTGTTGAAATCGGTTACTGTATGGTATACTTGACTCAAGAATGTAACAGATGACTGTTACTAGAAAAAAGAGGACATTAACATGGTTGTTAAGACAGTTGTTGAAGCACAAGATATTTTTGATAAAGCTTGGGAAGGCTTCAAAGGCGTAGATTGGAAAGAAAAAGCAAGTATTTCTCGCTTCGTTCAAGCTAACTACACACCTTACGATGGAGATGAAAGTTTCCTTGCTGGACCAACAGAACGTTCACTTCACATCAAAAAAATCGTAGAAGAAACAAAAGCACACTACGAAGAAACTCGTTTCCCAATGGACACTCGTCCAACATCTATTGCTGATATTCCTGCTGGATTTATCGACAAAGAAAATGAAGTTATCTTCGGTATCCAAAACGATGAACTCTTCAAATTGAACTTCATGCCAAAAGGTGGTATCCGTATGGCTGAAACTACTTTGAAGGAAAATGGATATGAACCAGATCCTGCTGTTCACGAAATCTTCACTAAATACGTAACAACAGTTAACGACGGTATTTTCCGTGCCTACACTTCAAACATTCGTCGCGCTCGTCACGCTCACACTGTAACTGGTCTTCCAGATGCCTACTCACGTGGACGTATCATCGGTGTTTACGCACGTCTTGCTCTTTACGGTGCAGACTACTTGATGCAAGAAAAAGTAAACGACTGGAATGCGATCAAAGAAATTGATGAAGAAACAATCCGTCTTCGTGAAGAAGTAAACCTTCAATACCAAGCATTGCAACAAGTTGTTCGCTTGGGTGACCTTTACGGAGTTGATGTCCGCAAACCAGCGATGAACACGAAAGAAGCTATCCAATGGGTTAACATCGCTTTCATGGCTGTCTGCCGTGTTATCAACGGTGCTGCTACATCTCTAGGACGTGTGCCAATCGTATTGGACATCTTTGCAGAACGTGACCTTGCTCGTGGTACATTTACTGAATCAGAAATCCAAGAGTTCGTTGATGATTTCGTTATGAAACTTCGTACAGTTAAATTTGCTCGTACAAAAGCTTATGACCAATTGTACTCAGGTGACCCAACTTTCATCACAACTTCTATGGCTGGTATGGGTAACGACGGCCGTCACCGTGTTACTAAGATGGACTACCGTTTCTTGAACACTCTTGACAACATCGGTAACTCTCCAGAGCCAAACTTGACAGTTCTTTGGACTGACAAATTGCCATACAACTTCCGTCGCTACTGTATGCATATGAGCCACAAACACTCTTCTATCCAATACGAAGGTGTAACAACAATGGCTAAAGACGGATACGGAGAAATGAGCTGTATCTCATGCTGTGTGTCACCACTTGATCCAGAAAACGAAGATCAACGCCACAACATCCAGTACTTCGGTGCTCGTGTAAACGTTCTTAAAGCCCTTCTTACTGGTTTGAACGGTGGTTACGACGATGTTCACAAAGACTACAAAGTATTTGACATCGATCCTATCCGTGACGAAGTTCTTGAATTCGAATCAGTTAAAGCGAACTTTGAAAAATCTCTTGACTGGTTGACTGACACTTACGTAGATGCTTTGAACATCATCCACTACATGACTGACAAATACAACTACGAAGCTGTTCAAATGGCATTCTTGCCAACTAAACAACGTGCCAACATGGGATTCGGTATCTGTGGATTTGCTAACACTGTTGATACATTGTCAGCTATCAAGTACGCTACAGTTAAACCAATCCGTGATGAAAATGGCTACATCTACGATTACGAAACAATCGGTGAATACCCACGTTGGGGTGAAGATGACCCACGTTCAAACGAATTGGCAGAATGGTTGATCGAAGCTTACACAACTCGTCTACGTAGCCACAAACTTTACAAAGACGCAGAAGCTACTGTATCACTTTTGACTATCACATCTAACGTTGCTTACTCTAAACAAACTGGTAACTCACCAGTCCACAAAGGTGTATACCTCAACGAAGATGGTTCTGTGAACTTGTCTAAACTTGAATTCTTCTCACCAGGTGCTAACCCATCTAACAAAGCTAAAGGTGGATGGTTGCAAAACTTGAACTCACTTGCTAGCCTAGACTTTGGTTACGCAGCTGACGGTATCTCATTGACAACTCAAGTTTCTCCACGTGCTCTTGGTAAGACTCGTGACGAACAAGTTGATAACTTGGTAACAATCCTTGATGGTTACTTCGAAAACGGTGGACAACACGTTAACTTGAACGTTATGGACTTGAACGATGTTTACGAAAAGATCATGTCAGGTGAAGACGTTATCGTACGTATCTCTGGATACTGTGTAAACACTAAATACCTCACTCCAGAACAAAAAACTGAATTGACACAACGTGTCTTCCACGAAGTTCTTTCAATGGATGACGCATTGAGCTAAGATAGTATAAAGAAAACTAGCCTTAAGGCTAGTTTTTTTGTTACTGAGGTTTTGATAGTTTTAAAACAAGGAATATTATAGTTTTTGCTCTCAGAGAGAAGAGACAAATTACTTCTATATAAAATATGACTTTTTCTGCCTTGCTGCAGGTGTCATAGAATTGACTAAAAAGGATTGAATTCTATAAAATATAGACTTCAATCCTTTTTTAAAATATACTATCTAGCTTGAAGAGTAAATGACATATACTTTAGTCGTTATCTTCTTCTTTACGTTTGAATAGTGTAAGACCTAAGGCTGCAAATAGAGCTAGAGCACCAGTCACTGCTGCAGAGTGATTGTTTTCTGTTCCTGTATTTGGTAATACTTTGGTATTATCAACAGTAGATTGCTCAGTATTTGCATGGTTTTGTTGACTATCTTGACTTAATTGGTCAGTATTATTTGGAGTAGTTGCAGTAGTAGCAGCTGTTCCTATTCTTACAATTTCATCAGTAGGTGTAATTGTAACTGTAGAAGAGAGAATGTTGCTAGAAATAATCTGTCCTTTATCATCAAAAACTTCTTCGATAATGATTGTACGAAGACCAGCTTTACCTGGGGCCACAATCATTTGTGTTCCACTAGGCAATTTATCATCATAAATGGATTGAATACCATATGGAATAGAAAGTTCAATAGTTCTCTGAACAGTTCTAGTAAGTGGTTTTGTTCCCACAAGTACAATCTGTTTAACAGGTTCGGTTTGTTCGTCAGAGACAACACGAGACGAGATCACAGTATTGTTTCGGTTGTCAATGGTATCTTCATGAACAATGGTTCTGACACCTTTAACACCAGGAGTTTGAACTTCTTCCTCTCCGACAAATAGCTTATCAGAAGGAACTTTAACGATATCAAAATCAATATCCTGTTTCTCAGTTCTTTGAGTAGTTACAGTGAGTGGCTTGGTTCCAACTAATACAATCTGCTTGACAGGCTCGGTTTGTTCGTCAGAGATGACGCGAGAAGAGATCACAGTATTGTTTCGGTTGTCAATGGTATCTTCATGAACAATGGTTCTGACACCTTTAACACCAGGAGTTTGAACTTCTTCCTCTCCGACAAATAGCTTATCAGAAGGAACTTTAACGATATCAAAATCAATATCCTGTTTCTCAGTTCTTTGAGTAGTTACAGT